>DASVPJ010000011.1:0-116276 GCA_036382875.1 Mycobacteriales bacterium | reverse complement strand
CTCCTCCTCGGCGTGCGCCGCCTCCGCAGCCGTCCGGTCCGCGGTGGCCGCGACGAGCGCCGTCTGCTGGGCGGCGACGTCGGCTGCGGCGGTGGACTCGGCGACGTCGGCGCGGTCGGCCTCCGCGAGCAGCTGAGCGGGGTCGCGGCCGGTGGCGGCCGGGACAGCGACGGCTGCGTTGCGGACCCGTTCGGCCGCGAGGGCGACGGTTCCCTGCAGCCGCTCGCCGATGCCGGTGAGGGCGAACCAGGTGTCCTGTGCCTGCGCGAGCAGGGGCAAGCGATCGCGGAGCGCCGCCTCGAGGGCGGCCTCCTCGTCGCGTGCGGCGGTCAGGTCCCGCTCGACCGCAGCCCGGCGCTGGAGGAGCGCTGCCTCGTCGGCGAGGTCCTGCTCGAGGGCCGACCGCACGGTCACGATGTCGTCGGCGAGCAGGCGGGCGCGCGCGTCGCGGACGTCGGCCTGGACGACAGCCGCCTTCCGGGCGACCTCGGCCTGGCGGCCGAGCGGCTTGAGCTGGCGGCGCAGCTCCGCGGTCAGGTCGGCCAGCCGGTCGAGGTTGGCCTGCATGCCGTCGAGCTTGCGGAGCGCCTTCTCCTTGCGCTTGCGGTGCTTGAGGACGCCGGCGGCCTCCTCGATGAACCCGCGCCGGTCCTCCGGCCGCGACGCGAGGATCGCGTCGAGCTGGCCCTGGCCGACGATGACGTGCAGCTCGCGGCCGATGCCGGAGTCGGAGAGCAGCTCCTGCACGTCGAGCAGCCGGCACGGCGTGCCGTTGATCGCGTACTCGGACTCCCCCGACCGGAACATCAGCCGGCTGATCGTGACCTCGGTGTAGTCGATCGGCAGCGCCCCGTCGCTGTTGTCGATCGTGAGCACGACCTCGGCCCGGCCGAGCGGCGGCCGGCCCGGCGTGCCGGCGAAGATGACGTCCTCCATCTTGCCGCCGCGCAACGCCTTGGCGCCCTGCTCGCCGAGGACCCAGGCGATGGCGTCGACGACGTTGCTCTTGCCCGAGCCGTTCGGGCCGACGACGGCCGTGATGCCGGGCTCGAACTTCAGCGTCGTCGCGGTGGCGAAGGACTTGAAGCCCTTGAGCGTGAGGCTCTTGAGGTACACGCGAGTCCCTACGGGGCGGACGTGGGGAAGTCCGTCGCGAGCGTACCGCCTGGACATGCGAGAGGGACGCCGCGAGCGGCGTCCCTCCGTGGGTGTGTCGGGCCTACGTGTAGGCGGGCTCGCGCTGCTCCAGCGTCGTGAGGTCGGGCGCGATGGCCGCCTCGAGCTCGCGCGCGGCGCGGGTCTCGGCGAGCTCGGCCTCGAGCTCCTTCACGCGAAGCTGGAGCCGGCGGACCTCCTGCGCGAGGCGAAGGTCGGGACCGATGCCTACGTGACCCAGGAGCGCCTTGGCCATGGTGTGTCGTCCTCCGGTGGTGTGTGGAGCCGGCTCTTCGGCCGGGGGCGGCGCCGGGGCTTGTGACACCCGGCACGCCGTCTGTCAACGAGGGTGACACGGGCCGCCGGGGCCGGTCAAGGGTCGGATTACGGACCGGTAACGACCTTGAGCCGACTCGGCGCAGGTTTTGTCCGTTATCGCTCGAAGAAACCGGTCAGGCCGCCGCGCGGCTCGCTCCAGCGGTGCGTGACGCCCTCGACGTGCCCGGGCGAACGGCCGCCGGCCAGGTGCGCGAGCAGGCGTTCGCACGCCTCCCTGGACCCCTCGGCGACCACCTCGACCCGGCCGTCGTCGAGGTTCGCCGCCGAGCCGGCCAGGCCGAGCTCGAGCGCGCGCGACCGCGTCCACCAGCGGAAGCCGACGCCCTGCACGCGGCCGCGCACCCACGCGGTGAGCCGCGCCTCCGGCGCCGGCCCGGTCGCGCCGGTCACGCCGCCGGGCCCGCCCCCGGTCAGGCCGCCCGGCGGCGGCGCAGCAGCACCGCCACCGCGGCGGTCAGCGCGGCCGCCGCCACCGGGATGCCGTACGGCAGGCCGGTCGACGGGATGCGCGGCTTCGTCACCGGCGGCCGCTTGACCGGCGGCTGGACCGTCGGCGGCTGCGCGTTGGGGTCGAAGCGGTACTTCCAGATGCCCGACCCGTACGCCGCCGCGTACAGCTCGTTGTCGGTGCCCGGCCGCAGCGCGATGTGGTAGATCGGCGACATCGGGAGGTCGTTCGGCGCGCCGAGCAGGCCGTACTTGCCGCCCTCCAGCGTGGACGACGCGTAGATGCCGAAGTCGGTCGCGACGAGGAGCTGGCTGCCGCGCACGATGACGTACGACGCCGGCGCGTCGGGCAGGTCGCCGCTGATGTCGTGGAACGTCGCGCCCGCGTCGGTGGACTTGAACACGTGGCCCTCGCCGACGCCCTCGGCGGCGTCGCCGTTGGCGCCCGGCGGCACCCAGAGGCGGCTGTAGCCGCCGAGCGTGACGTAGACCGTCCTCGGGTTCTTCGGGTCCACCGCGACCGACGTGACGAACCGCTCCGGCAGCCCGGCCGCCTCGGCCATGTGCCAGCCGTTCGACGTGCCGGGCTCGGGCTCGGCGTCGCCGCCGACGTTGGTCGCGATGCCGCTCCGGAACGTCCCCGTGCCGGTGACCACGTCGCAGATCCCGCAGTAGCCGACGTAGACGGCGCTGCCGTGCACGTCGATCGCGGACATCCGGTTGGAGCCGCTCATGTCGGTCTCGGCCGGCGCCTCGCCCGGGTTGTCGATCGTGCCCAGGTCGAACACGGTGATCCAGTCGGCGCCGGGCGCGTTCAGCGTCTCGACGATCTGCCGGCCGCCGGTGACGAGGTGCACGGAGTCGAGCGGGTCCATCTCGAACTGCGTCACGAACTGCGAGTCGGTCAGCGCCGGGTCGATGTCGCCCCAGTTGCGGCCGCCGTCGGTGGTCGCGCGCATGACGCCGTTCGGCGTGGCCTCGTACGCGGTGTCGGAGTCGTCCGGGTCGACGGCGGCCCAGGTGCCGTCGCCGCCCATCGTCATGATCTGCTTGCCGGACGTCTCGATCTTCATGTGGCCGTTGTCCTGCAGGCCGGCCCACCCGACGCCGTCCTTGGCCACCGCGATGCTGTACGGCATGAGGGTGTGGAAGCCGCGGTTGGCGCCGATCCCCCACTTGGCGTTGGTGAACTCCTCGTTGCCGTTGTCGACCTGCTTGTAGACGCCGCCGTCGTTGCCGACGAGCAGCGTCACGCCCTCGCCGGGCCCGGGCAGGAACAGCGCGCCGTGCTGGTCGGCGTGCGTCGTGGTGCCGCCCTGCGGCTCGCCGCGGTACGGCGGGCAGTACGGCACCGCGGGGACCCCGAGGAAGAAGCACGTCGTGCCGGCGGCGTAGCGGCCGATGACCTTGAACGACGTCGGGCCGACCATCGGCTGGGCGACGGCCTCGTTCTGCCAGACCTCCTCGAGGCCGAACAGCAGCCGGGTCGGCGCGTTCGTGTTGGCCTGCGTGTCGGTGCGCGTGGGGTCCGGCTGGATCCACATGTTGTACCAAGCCTGCACGCCGGGGGCGTACAGCGTGGCCTGCGCGGTGCCGCCCAGCGCGGAGCCCTCGGCGGTGGCCGCCTGGGCGAGCGCCTCGCCGTCCTGCATGAGCGTCCACGTGTCGCCGAAGTCGGCGGAGACGTAGATGCCGGCGAGCACGGTGTTGAGGCCGACGACCGGCGCGGGGACCTCGTTGGCGTCGGTCACCGCGACGCCCTGGTTGAACTTCACCGCGTCCTGCACGAGCGCGTAGAGGTAGTCGTGGTTCTGCAGCGGCCCGGTCGCGGCGCCGAGCTCGATCCGGCCGATCCGGGCCTGCGCGGCGAACCCGTCGCCGGGCGCGTCGAGCCGGGTGAACGACCCGGGGTCGCCGGTGTCGGAGCCGTAGAGGCCGTTGCCCGGCGACTGCGGGTGGCCGTCGGCGTCGGTCTTCGCGCCGGCCCGCCAGCCGACGGCGGCGACGACGCGGCCGCCCTCGTTGCCGAGCTCGTCGGGCGCCTGGACGACGACGTCGGTCACCTGGTTGGCGAAGAAGCAGGGGTGCACCGCGGGCTGGCCGGCGCAGTCGCCGGTGGGCAGCTCGACGTTGGCGAACGTCTTGCCGCCGTCCTTGGACTGGAACAGCCCGCCGCCGGTGGCGGCGTAGACCTTCAGCGGGTTGGTCGGGTCGACCGCGACGGCGAAGCCGAGCAGGCCGCTCGGCACGCCGCCCGCGCGCGTCCACGTCGCGCCGTCGTCGGCGGTCCAGTACACGCCGCTGCCGGAGAACGAGTTGCCGCCGCCGTTCTGGTCGCCGGTCACCACGATCACGGTGCCGTCGGGGCCGCCGGCCGGCGTCCAGCCGACGGAGCCGGTGGTGAGGGCGGGCAGCCGGGTGCTGATCGACGTCCAGGACTCGCCGCGGTCCTTGGACTTCCACACGCCGCCCTGCGCGGTCGCGACGTAGACGACGTCGTGGCCGGTGCGCGGGTCGTAGGCGAAGTCGTTGACGCGGCCGCCGACCTCGACCAGGCCCTCGCCGTTGACCGAGGAGTACTCGGGCTCGGCGGACATCAGCGGCGTGTTGCCGACGGGCGTCCAGTCGCCGGTCGTGCCGGGGACGCCGGAGCCGGCCAGGCGGGCGCGCTGGGCCAGCGCGGCCTCGCGGGCACCGGCGCGGACGGTGGTGAACGGGCCGGTCGCGCGGGCCTGCTGCTCGGCCGCGGCGCGGGCCAGCTCGCCGTACGACTCCGGCCGCTTCACGCGGACGCAGCCCGGCGCGGGCGCCAGCGCGTCGGTCTGGGCGCGCAGCCGGACGACCCAGTCGGGGCCGCTCGCCTCGGTGCGCATCCGCTCGTAGCCGGGCGGGCAGGCGCCGGCGGCGCGGGCGGCGGGCGGCGCGGGGCGCGGCGCGGCGGCGACCGCGAGCACGGTCGCGAGCGCGAGGGCGCCCGAGAGGACGAGGCGGCGGGCAGGCTGGGTCACGTCGTACAGAGTATGTGGGGGGTGTGACAGGTTCGTTCCCGTGACCCGGATCGCGCTCGCCACCAACCGTGAGTTCCCCGCCCTCTACGTCGACGACGAGCCGCTGCTCGACGCCCTGCGCGCCCTCGGTGCCGACCCGGTGCCGGCGGTGTGGGACGACCCGTCGGTCGACTGGGCGGCGTTCGACCTGGTCGTCGTGCGCTCGACGTGGGACTACGTCCCGCGCCGCGCGGAGTACCTGGCCTGGGCGGCGTCCGTGCCGCGGCTCGCGAACCCGGCGGGCGTGCTCGCGTGGAACACCGACAAGACGTACCTGCGCGAGCTGGCCGCCGCCGGGGTGCCGGTGGTGCCGACCCGGTGGGCGTCGTCGCCGGTGGCGTTGCCGGAGCTGGCGGAGGGGTGGGACGACGTGGTCGTGAAGCCGAACGTCTCCGCCGGCGCCGCCGACACGCTGCGCTGCGCGGCGTCGTCGGCCGAGGGGCAGGCGCTGCTCGACGCGATCGTCGCGGGCGGGCGGACCGCGATGGTGCAGCCGTACCTCGACGCTGTCGAGGGGTACGGCGAGCGGTCGCTGCTGTTCGTGGAGGGCGCGTTCACCCACGCGGTACGGCGCAACCCGGCGCTGTCGCACGAGGGCGACCGGCGCTTCGACGCGGAGGGCGTGGCGCCGACGGACGAGGAGCTGGCGGTCGCGGCGCGCGTGCTCGCCGCGGTGGGGACGCCGCTGCTCTACGCGCGGGTCGACCTGGTGCCGTACGGCGGCGGCCCCGCGCTGATGGAGCTGGAGGTGACGGAGCCGCAGCTCTTCCTGCGATTCAGCCGCGCGGGCGCCGAGGCACTGGCCGCCGCGGCCGTGGCGCGCGCTGGCAGCGCGGGCAGTAGTACGACGACCGGTTCATGAACGCGTCGCGGCGGATCGGCGTGCCGCACCTCTCGCAGGGCTCGCCCTCGCGGCCGTAGACGGCGAGGTGGCGCTGGAACAGCCCGCTGACGCCCTCGGTGGAGACGTAGAGCGCGTCGAAGCTCGTGCCGCCCGCGCGCAGCGACTCGGTGAGGACGGCGCGGACGTTTTCGAGCAGGCGCGCGACGTCGGGGCGGGTGAGCGTCGCGGTCGGGCGGTCGTAGTGCAGCCTGGTGCGCCAGAGCGACTCGTCGGCGTAGATGTTGCCGACGCCGGAGACCAGCGACTGGTCGAGCAGCGCGCGCTTGACCGTCGTCTGCCTGCGCCGGATCGCCTCCGTGAACGCCGCGTCGTCGAACTGCGGGTCGAGCGGGTCGCGCGCGATGTGCGCGATGTGGCTCGGCACGTCGTCGCCGCCGCCGGCCACGACGAACAGCCCGCCGAACGTCCGCTGGTCCACGAACCGCAGCTCGCGCCCGCCGTCGTCGAACGTGAACCGCACCCGCAGGTGCGTCTCGGCCGGCTTGTCCGGCGGCACGACGAGGAGCTGGCCGCTCATGCCGAGGTGGCCGGTGAGCGCGTCGCCGGAGTCGAGCGGCAGCCAGAGGTACTTGCCGCGGCGGTTCGCGCTCTCGACGCGGCGGCCGGTGAGCAGCGCGACGAAGTCCTCCGGACCGGCCTCGTGGCGGCGCACCGCGCGCGGGTGGTGCACGGTGACGGTCGCGATGCGGCGGCCGGCCACGCCGCGTTCGAGCCCGAGGCGGACGACCTCGACCTCGGGCAGCTCGGGCATCGGCGCTAGTCCGGGAGGCCGGCGACCGGGTCGTCGGCGGCGGGGGCGTCGCGGGACGGCGTCGTGACGGGCGGCTCGGCGGCGGGCGGTGTCGCGACGGGCGGCGTCGCGGCGACCGGCTCGTCGGCGCCCGGCTCCTCGGCGGTGAGCGCGGTCCACGCGGCCTCGGCCGCCCGCTGCTCCGCCTCCTTCTTGCTGCGCCCCTCGCCACTGCCGAGCTCGGTGCCGCCGACGAGCGCGGTGGCGTTGAACCGCTTCGCGTGGTCCGGGCCGCTCTCGCTGACGCTGTACTCGGGGACGCCGAGCATCCGGGTCGCGGTCAGCTCCTGCAGGCTGGTCTTCCAGTCCAGGCTCGCGCCGCGCGTCGCCGCGTCGGCGATGAGCGGGTCGAAGAACTTGTGGATCACCTTGCTCGCCGAGCCGAGGCCGCGGTCGAGGTACACCGCGCCGAGCAGCGCCTCGAACGTGTCGGCGAGGATGCTCGCCTTGTCGCGGCCGCCGCTGAACTCCTCGCCGCGGCCGAGCAGCAGCCACTCCCCGACGCCGATGTCGCGCGCGACGTCCGCGAGGGCGTTCATGTTGACGACGCTGGCCCGCAGCTTCGCCAGGTGCCCCTCGGGCATGTCGGGGAACGACGCGTAGAGGTGGTCGGTCACGACGATCGACAGCACCGCGTCGCCCAGGAACTCCAGCCGCTCGTTGGTCGGGAGGCCGCCGTTCTCGTAGGCGAACGACCGGTGGGTGAGCGCCCGCTTCAGCAGGTCGCGGTCGCGCAGCGTCACGCCGAGGGCGCGTTCGAGGTCGGTCCGCTTCGGCGTCAGGTCGGGGCTCGTCACGGCGCCCGCCCGGCGACGTAGTCGGCCGCCTGGCCGACGGTCTCGATGCCGTCCAGGTCGGCGTCGTCGATGGTGAGCCCGGTCAGGCGCTCCTCGAGGATCTCGGCGATCTCGACCAGCGCGAGCGAGTCGCACCGCAGGTCCGTGACGAGCCGGGTGTCTCGCGTGACGGCGTCGGGCGCGACCTCCATCACGACGACGACCGCGTCGCGTACGGCGTCGAAGGCGCGTTCGGGGCTCACGCGAGCCCCGCGGCGGCGCGGCGGCGCTGGACGAGGTCGTGCAGGGTCTCGGTGAGCCGCGGGAGCAGGCCGGTGCGGACGGCGTCGGCGGCGAGCCGGAGGCACGACGCGACGGCGCGCGGGGAGGAGCCGCCGTGGCCGAGGACGGCGACGCCGTTGACGCCCAGCAGCAGGGCGCCGGAGTGCTCGTCCGGGTCGAGCGCGGACGTGAGGGCGGCCTCGATCCCCTTGAGGAGGACGTTGCCGGTGAACCCGTCCGTCACCACGACGTCCGCGCGGCCCCCGAGCACGACGTCGTGCCCCTCGACGTTGCCGGCGAAGTCGATCGGGAGCTCCTTCAGGAGGTCGAACGCGGTCCGGCGCAGGTCGTCGCCCTTGCCGGGCTCGGCGCCGATGTTGAGCAGGCCGACCCGCGGCGCGTGGATGCCGCGCGAGCGGGCGTAGGCGGCGCCAGCGAGCGCGAACTGCGCGAGCAGGTCGGGCCCGGCGTCGGGGTTGGCGCCGGCGTCGAGGAGGAGTACCGGACCGTTCGGCGTGGGCACGACGACCGCGACCGCGGGGCGCGTCACGCCGGGCAGCCGGCCGAGCGTGAACAGCGCGGCGGCGAGCGCGGCGCCGCTGTTGCCGGCGGAGACGGTGGCGTCGGCACGGCCGTCGCGTACCAGCTTCGCCGCGACGCGCACGGTCGCGTCACGCTTCGCGCGCACCGCCCGCGCGGGGTCCTCGTCCATGCCCACGCACTGCGTGGCGTTGACCACCTCGAACGTGCCCGGCACGACGCCGCGCTCGGACAGCTTCGCGGCGGCGACCTCTTCGGGGCCGACGAGGACGACGGACACGTCCGGGCATTCGTCGGCCGCGAGGAGGGCGCCGTCGATCACGGCGTCCGGAGCGGCGTCGCCCCCCAGCAGGTCGAGGGCGACGCGGACCGTCACCCGACCTGGATGACCTGGCGGTCGTTGTAGGTGCCGCAGGTGGGGCAGGCGACGTGCGGAAGCTTGGGCTGCTTGCACCGGCCGCAGGTGGAGTACGCGGGCAGGGCCGCCTTCCACTGCGAACGGCGCGAGCGCGTGTTGCTGCGCGACATCCGGCGCTTGGGGACTGCCACGGTTACTCCTGCTCCTCGTTGGTCACTGCCAGGTCGTTCAACGCCGCCCACCGCGGGTCCACCGGCGTCTCGTCGTGCCCGCAGTCCACGTCGTCGCGCCTGGCTCCGCACACCGCGCACAGTCCCCCGCAGTCCTCGCGGCAGAGCGGCGTGAGCGGCAGCGCCAGGACCACGGCGTCGCGGAGCGCGGGCTCCAGGTCGAGGAAGTCGCCCTCCAGGCGGCTCGCCTCGTCCTCGGTCGCGTCGGACTCGGGGTAGGCGTACAGCTCTTGCAGGTCCACCTCGACGGACGAGGTGACGGGGTCCAGGCACCGGCCGCACTCACCCACGAGCGGACCGGACACCGTTCCGGAGACCAGCACGCCCTCCATCACGGCTTCGAGCCGCAACCGGAGGTCGAGCCGGGACCCCGGCGGGATCCCGATCATGGCCACGCCGAGGTCGTTCGGGGCCGGGACCTGGAGCTCCACCTTCCGCTGCGACCCTGGGCGCCGGCCGAGCTCGCGAGTGTCGAGCACGAGCGGCTGGCGGGGGTCGAGGCGGGAGTTCGAGTTCCTGTTCTCGGACACGGGTGACACCGTTGTGGACACGGACCAACGGCAGAGCCTACCTGATCGGGTCGGGGCGGGTCACGTTCGGTGCCCGCCGCCCCGGCGGCGTGGCCGGGGCGGGCCGGAGCCCGTTCTGTGAAGATCGTCACGCGGGGAGGCGTCGTACGGGCTGCACGGAACGAGCGCGGAGCGCGCGCCACTCGGCGCGCACGTCGTCGACCACCGGGGCGCGGCGGCGTACCTGGTCGGCGGTGTACCGGAGCGTGACGTAGCCGGCGCGCCGGAGGAGGCGGTCCTTCTCCCGGTCGTGCAGGAACGTCGCCCGGTCGACCCGGTGCGCGTCGCCGTCCCACTCCACCACGAGCCCGTGCCGCGCGCCGTCGCACCGCACGACGCAGTCGCTCGGCCCCGCGCCGGGAACGACCTCGACCCCGCACTCGACCGCGGGCAGGCCGGCCGCCCTCAGCAACGCGACGCCCTCCGCGTGGAGCGAGGAGTCGACGCCCGCGGCGACGAGGGCGGCGGGCGGCGGCGGAGCCGGGCCGCCCGCGGCGGCACGCGCGGGCGACGGCCAGCGGCAACCCCGGCCTGGCGAACGCCGCCTCCTGCACGATGGCGTGGAGGCGTTCGCGAGGCACGGCACGGCCGATGTCGACGATCGTGTCGGGCACGCTCGTGACCGGCAGGCCGTCCACGACGCCGAACGCGCGGCGCGGCCACGTCCGCGCGCGGACCACGTGCACCCCGCGCAGGTCGGGCTCCGCCGCGCTCGAGGGGACGACGAGGTCGACGCGGGCCGGCTCGGCCACGCCGAACCCGTGGAGGTACGCCGCCGCCAGCCTGGCCACCGCGACGAGGCGGCGTTCGCCGTCGCGCCGGGCGGCGTGCCGCACCGCGAGCAGGGCGGCGGAGCACCGGGTGGCGAACGTCGGCGGCGTGCCGCCCGCGACGTACACCAGCGGGTGCGCCTCGACCCACACGCCGTCCGCGACGTAGGTGGCGATGCGGCGGTCGGTCAGCCACAGGTCGCGCGCCTGGCGGTGGTGGACGGCACCGTGCTGCGCGCGCATCAGCGCGTTGACGTCGTCGATGGGCTTGGCCATGCCCGTCACGGTGGCGGCGGCCGGCGGCGCGGCGGAAGGGGGTGCCGCGGATCTGTGGACGGTGCGGGCGGCTGTGCACAACGGCGGCCCGCCCCCCAACTGTGCAGCCCGGGCTGCGGTCCGCCGCGTGGCGATCTTCACAGTTGGGGCGCGGGCCGGCCGGAGCGCCGGGCGGGCGCGGCGCCGGCGGCTAGCCCGGCAGGGGCGGGTCGTCCGGGAGCAGGGCGCCCTCGCGCAGCTCCTCCAGCTCGTGCCGACCGCGCAGCTTGTCGCGGCCGCGTTCCACCGCGCCCAGGGTCTTGTGCAGGACGACCTCGAAGTTGGCGAGCTTCGCGTCCACGTAGTCCTCGACCTCGAGGCGCATCCGGCGGGCGTTCTCCTTGGCCTCCTCGACCACCCGGTCGGCCTCCTTGGTGGCCGTCTGCATCACCTCGGTGCGCGAGACCAGCCGGGCGGCCTCGGTCCGCGCGTCGGCGATGATCCGGTCGGCCTCCTTGCGGCCCTGATCGATGACCTCGTCGCGGTCCTTGATGACCCACTGCGCCTCGCGCAGCTCGTCGGGCAGCGCGGCCCGGAGCTCGTCCAGCAACGCCAGCACGTCGGCCTTGTTCACGAGGACGGACGCCGACAACGGCATCGACTTCGCGTTCTCGACGAGCGCGGTCAGCTCGTCGAGCTTCGCCTGGGCATCCATGACTCGCTCCTACGGGGTCGGCAGGCGTTCCGCCAGCCGGCGGACGACCGCGTCCGGCACCAGCTCGGACACGTCACCACCGTACTTCGCGACCTCCTTGACGAGGCTGGACGAGAGGAACGAGTACAGCGGGTTGGTCGTCATGAACAACGTCTCGACGCCCGCCAGCCGGTGGTTCATCTGCGCCATCTGCAGCTCGTAGTCGAAGTCGCTGACCGCGCGCAGGCCCTTGACGATGACCGGGATGTCGCGGTCCCGGCAGAAGTCCACGAGCAGGCCCTTGAACGAGTCCACGCGCACGTTGGGCCACTGGGCCACGACCTCTTCGAGCAGCTCGATCCGCTCGGGGATCTCGAACAGCCCGCGCTTGCTCTCGTTCACCAGCACCGCGACGACGACCTCGTCGTAGATGGCGGCGGCCCGTCCGACGATGTCGAGGTGCCCGTTGGTGACGGGGTCGAACGAGCCGGGGCAGACGGCGCGCCTCACGCGAGCGCGTCCCGTGGCCCGCGACCGTCGCGAGCGGCGTCCGGTGCGGCGCAGCGCGAGGCGGAGGAGGAGCGCGGGGTGGTGCCCCGAGCGACGACGACAACGACGCGAGGCGTCGTGCCGGGCGTCGCGCAGCAGGTCAGCGGGTCACGGGACACGCTCAGGCTCCACGCGGCGACCGTACCAAAGCGTGCCGTCGCCGTAGCGCCTGTCCCGCACCGGCTCGAACGCCTCCGGCCACGGCGGCGGGCCGCCGCGCGACGAGCGCTCCACGACCACCACCTCGGCGTCGAGCGCGGCCAGCACGCGGCCGACGATGTCGTCGGCGGTGGCGTACGGCGGGTCCAGGAACACCACGTCGTACGCGCTCCGGTCACCGGCCAGGAACCGCTCGACGCGGTCCACCACGACCCGCGCCCCTGGCAGGCCGACGGCGTCGACGTTGCGGCGGATGACGTTGGCGGCCTTGAGGTCGGACTCGACCAGCACGACGTGCGCCGCGCCGCGCGACAGCGCCTCCAGGCCGACCGCGCCGGAGCCCGCGTAGAGGTCGAGCACCCGCGCGCCCGACAGGTCGACCAGCGTCGCGAGCGTCGAGAACAGCCCCTCCCGCGCGCGGTCGCTCGTCGGCCGCGTGTCCCGCCCGGCGGGCGCGACGAGCGGCCGGCCGCGGGCGGCGCCGGCGACGATCCTCACGCCTTCTCCAGGTACTCGGCGCGCTCCTCGTCCAGCATCGCCGCGATCGCGTCGCGCAGCGCCGGGTGCTCGTCGAGGTCCGGGTCGGCCTCGACCAGCGACGTCGCGGCGGCCCGCGCCGCGACGATCAGCTCGCCGTCGCGCAGCAGCTCGAGCAGCCGCAGCCGCGAACGCCGCCCCGACTGCGCCGCGCCCAGCACGTCGCCCTCGCGGCGCTGCGCGAGGTCGAGCGACGCGAGCTCGAAGCCGTCCAGCGTCGCCGCCACGGCCTCGACGCGTTCGCGCGCCGGCGAGCCCTCCGTCGCCTCGGTGACGAGCAGGCAGGTCGCCGCGGCGGCGCCGCGGCCGACCCGGCCGCGGAGCTGGTGGAGCTGGCTGATGCCGAACCGTTCGGCGTCCATCACGACCATCACGGTGGCGTTCGGAACGTCCACGCCGACCTCGATCACGGTCGTCGCGACGAGCACGTCCACCTGCCCCGCGGCGAACCGGCGCATCAGGGAGTCCTTGACGTCCGACGGCAGCCGGCCGTGCAGCATCTCGACCCGCAGCCCGGCGAGCGGGCCGGCGACGAGCGACGGGAACACCTCCATCACCGCGAGCGGGGGTCGCCGCGCCTCCTCGTCCGCCGCCGCGTCGACCAGGCCGTCGTCGCCCTCGTCGCCGCCGATCCGCGGGCAGACCACGAACGCCTGCCGCCCCGCCGCCACCTCCTCGCGCACCTTCTGCCACGCGCGGTCGAGGAACGCCGGCTTCTCCGGCGGCACGACGTGCGTCGCGATCGGCGCGCGGCCCTTCGGCAGCTCGGTCAGCGTCGACGTCTCCAGGTCGCCGTAGACGGTCATCGCGACGGTGCGCGGGATCGGCGTCGCGGTCATGACGAGCACGTGCGGCGGCTGGACGCCCTTGCCGCGCAGCACGTCGCGCTGCTCGACGCCGAACCGGTGCTGCTCGTCCACCACCACGAGCCCCAGGTCGCGGAACGCCACGTCGGGTTCGAGCAGCGCGTGCGTCCCGACGACGATGCCGGCCTCGCCGTCCGCCAGCGACGCGAGCGCCGCGCGGCGCGCGGCGGCGGGCGTCGAGCCGGTCAGCAGCACGACCCTGGTCGCGACGTCGGCGGCGCCCAGCTCGCCGGCCATGCCGATCGGGCCGAGCAGGTCGCGGATGCCGCGGAAGTGCTGCGCCGCAAGGACTTCCGTCGGCGCCATCAACGCCGCCTGCCCGCCCGCGTCCACCACCGTCAGCATGGCGCGCAACGCCACCACGGTCTTGCCCGACCCGACCTCGCCCTGGAGCAGCCGGTGCATCGGGTGCGGCGCGGCGAGGTCCGCGTCGACCTGCTCGGACACCGCGCGCTGGCCGGCGGTCAGCGTGAACGGCAGCGCCGCCTCGAACGCGTCCACCAGCCCGCCCGGCACGCGGACCCGCGCCGGCGTGGGCTCCAGCCGGGCGAGCCGGCGGCGCTGCGCGAGCGCGACCTGGAGGACGTACGCCTCGTCCCACTTCAGCCGGTTGCGCGCGGCGTCGAGCTCGGCGACCGACGACGGCCGGTGGATGCCGCGGACCGCGTCGTCCAACGGAACGAGGTCGCGCTCGTCCAGCAGCGACTCAGGCAGCGGGTCGTCCAGGCGCGGGAGCGAGTCGAGCACGATCCGCACGCACTGCGCGATCTTCCAGGACGCGATCTTCTCCGAGGCCGGGTAGACCGGGATGAGCTTCCCGGCGAAGTCGGCCGCGACGTCCGACGCCTCGTCGCCGTCGAGGAGCTGGTACTCCGGGTTGGCGAGCTGCCGCTTGCCGCGGAACTCCCCCACCTTCCCCGCGAACAGCGCCTGCCGCCCGGGCCGCAGCTCCCGCTCGCGCCACGGCTGGTTGAAGAACGTCAGCGCCAGCGTCCGGTGCCCGTCGCCGACCACGGCCTCGAAGAGCTGGCCGCGCCGCTGGCGCATGGGGCGGACGTTCGTCCGCATCACCTCGGCCATCACGGTGACGTGGTCGCCGACCCGCAACGACGCGAGGTCGGTGAGCCGCCCGCGCTCGGCGTAGCGGCGGGGGTAGTGGTGCAGCAGGTCGCCCACCGTCTCCAGCGAGAGCGCGGACGCGAGCACCTTCGCCGTCCGGTCGCCGAGCACGCCGCGCAGCGGCTCCGCCAGCGGGCTCACTCGACGCCCAGCAGCAAGGGGTAGTGCGGCTGGCCCCCCGAGTGCACCTCGACCTCGACCAGCGGGTACGCCGCCGCGACGCGTTCGGCCAGCGCGTCGCCGAGGGTCTCGGCCCCGTCGCCGGTGACGATCGTCACCAGCTCGCCGCCGCCCGCGAGCATCCGGGTCAGCACGTCCCGGCCGACGTCGGCGACATCCGAGCCGATGACCGCCACGTCGCCCAGCACGAGCCCGAGGACGTCGCCCGCGCGGCACGCGCCGACCGACGTCTGCGCGTCGCGCACGGCGGTCGTGACCTCGGCCCAGCGGGTCGCGGACGCCGCGGCGGACATCGCGATCGCGTCGTCGGCGAACGGCCGCCCCGCGTCCGCCACCGCGAGCGCGGCGAGGCCCTGCACCGGCGAGCGCGTGGGGACGACGTGCACGTCGCGGCCGACGGCGCGCGCCTCCTCGGCGGCGGCGTTGGCGGGGCCGAAGACGTTGGCGTCGTTCGGCAGCAGCACCACCTCGGCGGCGTGCGTCGCGAGCACCGCGTCGAGCAGCATCCCGGTCGACGGGCACGCCGACGGGCCGCCGGTGACGACGGTCGCGCCGGCCGCCTCGTAGAGGTCGGCGAGGCCGGCGCCCTGGACGACGGCGACCACCGCGCGGCCGCTGACCTCGCGCGGTGCGGCCTCGCGCGGCGCCGCCTCCGCCGCGGCGATCTGGTCGGCGAAGCGGGTGACCGAGATCCGGTACGGCCGCCCCGCCTCGATGCCGGCCTCGACGGCCGCGCCGACGTCGTTCACGTGGACGTGGACGTTCCAGAGGCCCTCGCCGCCGACCACGACGAGCGAGTCGCCGAGGGCGGCGAGGCGTTCGCGCAGCGCGTCGACCGACGGCGCGTCGAGGAGGTACTGCACCTCGTACGCGTACTCCTCGCTGCCCGACTCGCGCGCCACCGCGAGCGCCCCGCGGGGGCGGGCGACGAGCGGCTCCGGCTCGGTCTCGACCTCCTCGCCGGTGACCACCGAACGCAGCGCGTCGAGCACCACGCACAGGCCGCGGCCGCCCGCGTCGACCACGCCGGCGGCGGCGAGCGCGGGGAGCTGGGACGGCGTGCGCCGCAACGCCTCCGCCGCCGCCTCGCACGCGGCCCGCACCACGGCGCCGAGGTCGTCGCCGTCGGCGGCGTCGGCCGCGTCGGCGGCCGCGCGGGCCACCGACAGGATGGTGCCCTCGACCGGCGCGGCGACGGCGGCGTACGCCAGCTCGGTCGCCCGCCGCAACGCCTTGCGCACGTCGCCCGCGGACCCGGCGCCCGCCGCGTCGGCGATGCCGCGCAGGAGCTGGCTGAGGATCACGCCGGAGTTGCCGCGCGCGCCGAGCAGCGCGCCGCGCGCCGCGGCGGACAGCGTCGCGCCCAGGTCCGCCGCCGTGCCGTCGAGCGCCGAGGAGACCGAGGCCATGGTGAGGACGAGGTTCGTGCCGGTGTCGCCGTCGGGCACCGGGTAGACGTTGAGGTCGTCGATCTCGCGCTGGTGCGCGACGAGCGCGCGGTGCGCGGCCGAGAGCCACCGCCGTACGGCGGCGGCGTCGAGCCGGTCCAGCGCGGGCATGGCGCGACTCTAGTTCTCGCGGGTTCGTGCCGACTCTCCCCGCATGGGGAGAGCGGAGAACGGCAACGAGGCGCACGCGGTCGCGAGCGCGCGCAACGCACTGCTGGCCATGACGGTCGTCACCGGCCTGCTCTACGCGCTGGTCACGTTCGGGCTGGGCGCCGCGAAGGCGTCCCCGGACGCGCAGACCGCGAGCGGCGGCGCCGCCGTCGAGGCGCTGAGCGCGAGCGCGACGCTGCTGCTGGTGCTGTTCGCCGGCTACGCGGTGCTGACGTTCGGGCTGCACCGGGTGTCGACGTTCGCGTGGATCGGCTCCGTCTGCCTCGTCGGCGGCAACGCGGTCGTGCTCGGGCTGAACGTGCTGGACACGCGCTCCGCCCGCCCCGTGCTGGCCATCCTGATCGACCTGGCGGTGCTGTCGAAGCTGCTGGACACGAACGCGCGGCGGGCGTTCCTGCGCGTCGGTCGGCGCCAGCACGAGGCGCTGGTGACCGAGCCGGAGCTCGCGCCCGCGGCGTGGGCCGGCGAGGACCGCTACCCCGGCGGCTACCCGATGGCGTACCCGACGTACCCGGTCTACGCCGACGAGCCCGTGCACGCCGCGCCGGCGGCGGCCCCGGCCCCGGCGGCCCCGGCTGCCCCGGCGGCCCCGACCCCGACCCCGGCGGCGGCGGTCGTGGCCGCCCCGCCGCCCCCGCCCGCCGTGCCGCCCGCGCCGAGCCCGCACGCGCCGCAGTACCCGTCGCACGCGCCGCCGCCGCCGTTCCGGCGGCCGACCCAGCCCCCGCCGTTCGACTACTTCGGCTGAGGCCGCCTTGCCGCCCCGGCGGGGCGGCGGCTACCCTGTGCGGGTTGCCCCGCGCGCGGGGCGTTCCTTTGTGCTGAACACCCGAGGAGTGCGTTCCAGTGGCTAGCGTGTGCGACGTCTGTGGCAAGGGGCCGGGCTTCGGCATGTCGGTCTCGCACTCGCACCGGCGCACCCGCCGCCGTTGGAACCCGAACATCCAGCGGGTCCGCGCGCTCGTCGGCAAGACGCCGAAGCGCCTCTACGTCTGTACCTCCTGCATCAAGGCGGGCCGCGTTACTCGTCCGTCGTAGGCGGGACCAGCCGCCACCCGTGGTCCACCGGGCCGATCCCGGCTCCTAGCGAGAACCCCGCCGCGATCGCGCCGGTCACGTACGCCTTCGCCGCCGCCACCGCCTCCGGCACCGCCTGACCCAGCGCGAGCCCGCAGGCGATCGCGCTCGCCAGCGTGCAGCCCGTGCCGTGCGTGTGCCGGTTGTCGTGCCGCGGCGCCCGGTACTCGCGCCCCGCGCGACCGTCCCACAGCAGGTCCACGGCATCGCCCGGCAAGTGGCCGCCCTTGACCAACGTCCACCGCGCGCCCAGCGCGTGCACCGCCCGCGCCGCCCCCTCCAGCGAGCCGACGACGTAGCCGGTCAGCGCCGTCACCTCGTCGGTGTTCGGCGTCACGACGGTCGCGAGCGGGACCACCCGCGTCCGCAGCACGTCCAGCGCCGCCTCGTCGAGCAGCGCGTCGCCGTGCTTCGACACCGACACCGGGTCCACGACCACCGGCACGTCGAGGCCGGCCAGTTCGTCGGCCACGGCCGCGGCCACGTCGGCGGTGCCGAGCATCCCGAGCTTCACCGCGTCGACGCCGATGTCGTCCACCACCGAACGGATCTGCGCCCGCACCGCCTCGACCGGCAGCGGCCACCAGCCCTGCACGCCGACGGAGTTCTGCGCGGTGACGGCGGTCAGCGCGGACATGCCGTGCACGCCGAACGCGAGCATCGTCTTGAGGTCCGCCTGGACGCCGGCGCCGCCGCCGGAGTCCGAGCCGGCGATGGTGAGTACGCGCCTCACCCGAAGTGCTCCCAGGACGCCGGCTCCACCCGCGCGCCGAGCCACCGCACCCCGGGCTCCGCCACGACCCGCCCCACGACCGGCCACTCGCCGGCCGACCGCAACGGCAGCGTCGCGACCAGCGCGTGGTCGTCGCCGCCCCCGAGCACCCACTCCTGCTCGTCCACGCCGAGCGCCGCCGCCGCCGCGGCCACGGCCGGGTGCACCGGTAACGCCGCCACGTCCACCTCGATCCCCACGCCCGACGCGCGCGCCACGTGCGCGAGGTCGCCGGAGAGCCCGTCCGACACGTCGATCATCGCGGTCGCGCCGGCCGTCGCGAGGGCCACACCGGCGGCGTACGGCGGCGCCGGCACGCGGTGCGCGGCCACCGCGGCGAGGTCGGGGCGCCCCGCGCGCAACGCCGCCAGCCCGGCCGCCGCACCGCCGAGCGACCCCGCGACGACCACGACGTCGCCGGCCCGCGCGCCGGACCGCAGCACCGGCGCGCGGCCGTCCAGCGAGCCCAGCGCGGTGACGGACACGACGACGCAGGGCGCCGCCACGACGTCACCGCCGACGACCGACGCGCCGCAGGCCGCGGCCTCGTCCGCGAGCCCGCGGGCCAGCTCGACCGCGTCCGCCGCGGCGAAGTCCGGCGGCGCGCCGAAGCCGACCAGCAACGCGGTCGGGCGCGCGCCCATCGCGGCGACGTCGGCGAGGTTCTGCGCGGCGGCCTTGCGGCCGACGTCGTACGGCGCCGACCAGTCGAGCCGGAAGTGCCGCCCCTCCACGAGCACGTCGGTGGTCGCCACGACCCGCCCGTCGGGTGCAGGGACGACCGCCGCGTCGTCGCCGGGACCGGCGGGCGGCGGGCCCGCGCCCCGCGTGACGGCGGCGACGAGCCCGAATTCGCCCAGTTCGTCCAGCCTTTCCGCCACGACCGCAGGATATGGCGTCACCGGACGGAGGAATCCGCGTTGGTAGGGCGAACTCCGCATCCAGAAGACCCCATACGTCCAACGGGAGAGTGCCGTGCTCCGTCGTCACGCCATTGCCACCGCCATCGCCCTCGTCGGGCTCGGCTCGGTGGGTCTTTCGCCGGCCGCGGCCGCGCCGAAGCCGTTCAAGGGCACGAAGGCCTACACCGACGCCACCCCGGACCCCACGGGTTCCGCGACGGACGGCTCGGACTGCGCCTCGCTGATCCCGGCGCCGTTCCCGCACGAGACCGGCTTCACGCTGAACATCCCGGCCCCGGGCAAGCTCAAGGTCTCCATCGACAACGTCGGCGACTGGGCGCTCGAGATCCGCGACCCGAAGGGCGCCGTCATCGGCTCGTCGGACGGCGGCACGCCGCAGGACATCGAGACCGCCACGGTCAAGGCCAAGAAGGCCGGCAAGTACACGATCATCCCGTGCAACCTCGGCGGCGCGCCGGACGTCACGGTGACCTACTCGTACACCCCTGCCTAACCCTCCGCACGACCACCGGACCGGGCGCACCGCTCACGCGGGCGCCCGGTTCGTCGTGTAGCGTTCGCGCCTCCGGCAATTGCGAAGAGGAGGTGCCCGATGGTCCAGGCCTACATCCTGATCCAGACCGAGGTCGGGAAGGCGGCCTCGGTCGCCAAGGCGATCCAGGACATCAAGGGCGTGACGAACGCCGAGGACGTCACCGGTCCCTACGACGTGATCGTCCGTGCCGAGGCGCGCAACGTCGACGAGCTGGGCAAGCTCGTCGTGGCGCGCGTGCAGTCGGTGGACGGCATCACGCGGACCCTGACCTGCCCGGTCGTTCACCTGTAGCCACCGTGCGAACGGCGGTCGTCGCGCTGCTCGCGGCGGCCGCCGTGTCGTGCACGCACCCCGGCCTCCCCGCGGTCGAGGTGACCGCCGTCCCGACCGCCGCGGCCGAGGCGTGCCGGCGGCTGGCCGACCGCCTCCCGAAGGACCTCGGCGACGGGCTCCCGCGCCGCGACACCACCCCCGCCGACCCGCACCTCGCCGCCTACGGCGACCCGCCGGTCGTCGTCCGCTGCGGCGCCCCGCTGTCCGGCACGTACGAGGCCGGCGACCCGCTGGTCAACGTCAACGGCGTCTCCTGGTACTACGAGGAGCACCCCGACGCCGTCGTGTGGTCGCTGCCGCGGTCGTTCGTCAACGTCGAGGTGACCGTCCCGCGCGCGTGGCCCGGCGACCGCCTCGCGCACCTCACCGCCGCGGTCCAGGCCGCGCAGGGCGTCTGACTAACGCAGCCCGGTGCCGCCCTCGACGGCGAGCGCGACCAGGCGGTCGACCAGCTCGGCGTACGGCACCCCCGTCGCCTCCCACATCCGCGGGTACATCGACTGCGGGGTGAAGCCGGGCATCGTGTTGACCTCGTTGACGACGACGCCGCCGTCGGTGACGAAGAAGTCCACCCGGGCGAGCCCCGCGCAGCCGCAGGCGGTGAACGCCTTCGCCGCCAGCGACCGCACCTCGGCGGTCACCTCGGCCGGCAGGTCGGCCGGGATGTCGAAGCGGGTCCCCTCGTCGAGGTACTTCGCCTCGAAGTCGTACCAGCCGCTCGCCACCACGACCTCGGCCGGCAGGCTCGTCTCCGGCGGCGCCCCGTCGCGGCCCTGCAGCACCGCGCACTCGACCTCGCGGCCGGCGAAGCCCTGCTCGACCACCGCCTTGGGGTCGTTCGCCCACGCCGTCTCCAGCGCGGCTTCGAGCCCCTCGGGCGAGTCGACCTTGGAGATGCCGAGCGAGGAGCCGCCGCGGGCCGGCTTCACGAACAGCGGGTACGCCAGCCCGGCCACCGCCGCGGCCACGTCGTCGCCGCGCCGCGCGACGGCGTACGGGCCGACCGGCAGCCCGCGCGCGGCGAGGTGGACCTTCATGAACTCCTTGTCCATGCACAGCGCGCTGGCCAGGACGCCGGAGCCGACGTACGGCACCCCGGCCAGCTCCAGCAGGCCCTGGATCGTGCCGTCCTCGCCGTACGGGCCGTGCAGCAGCGGGAACACCACGTCCACGCTCGTCAGCGCGCGCGGCACGTCGCCGGGCTCCAGGACGAGCAGCCCCTTCACGCTCGGGTCGCCGGCGATGGCGACGCTGGCGCCGCTCGCCGCGTCGACCGACGGCAGCTCGCGGCCGTGCGCCGCCAGGGCGCGCGGGTCGTCACCGGTCAGCACCCAGCGGCCGTCGGGCGTGATGCCGATCGCGACGACCTCGTAACGCTCGGGGTCCAGCACGCGCAGCACGCTGCCCGCCGAGATGCACGAGATCGAGTGCTCGGTGCTGCGGCCGCCGAAGATGACGGCGAGACGGGTGCGCGACACGCGGTCCACCCTACGGGGGTGTGCCCGCCGCGATGGAACCCCGCCGCCGCGTCGCGTGTCTCTCCTCCGTGATCGCCGACCTGTACCGGGCGCAGATGCCCGCCGCGACGCGGCTGGCGTACCTGCTCACCGGTGACCGCGCGGCCGCCGAGGACGTGGCGCAGGACGCGTTCCTCCGCGCGGCCTCGCGGCTCGGGTCGCTGCGCGACGAGGCGGCGTTCCCGGCGTACCTGCACCGGGCCGTCGTCAACGGCGCCCGCAACCGCGCGCGCCGCCTCTCGCTCGAACGCCGCCACGCCGTCACCGCACCCGACGTCGCGCCGTACGCGCTGCCGGACCTGGCGACCCGCGACGGGCTGTGGCACGCGTTGCAACGCCTCCCCCACCGCCAGCGCGCGGCGCTCGTCCTGCGCTTCTACCTCGACCTCTCCGAGGCCGAGGTAGCGGCGCGGCTCGGCTGCCGCCCCGGCACCGTCAAGTCCGCCGTCGCCCGCGGCCTCGCCGCGCTGCGCGCCGACCCCGAGCTCTCCGAGGTGACCGATGCCTGACCCCACCACCCTCACCGACCTGCTGCGCGAACGCGCCGCCGCCGCGCCCGATCCGCGGCCGCTCACCGACGCGTTCGTGCGCCGGGTCTGCCGCCGCCGCGCCGCCCGCCTGACCCTCGCGGGCGCCGGGGCGGCGGCGGGCGTCGCCGCCGTCCTCGCGGTCGTCGCCGCGGTCGCCGCGCCGGCCCCCCAGCGCACGGCGGTCCGCCCGGCCGCGCCGAGCCCGTCGGCGGACAGCCGCTACGAGTTCTGCGACATGCCCGCCACCGCCCGGCTGCACGTCATGCCGTTCGGGCGCGAGCTCAAGTACGACCGCGGCTGCTACGTCGCGCAGGCGGGCGTGCCGGTGACGCTCACGTTCGCCAACAGCGGCGACGTCGCGCACAACGTCGTCGTGCGGCCGGAGGGCGGCGAGCCGTTCGCCAAGACCGAGACGCTCGTCTCCGGCGAGCGGACGATCGACACGATCGAGCTGGGCCGGCTGGCGAAGGGCGACTACACGCTGACCTGCGACCTGCACCCGGGGATGTACGCGCAGCTCGTCGCGCGCTAACGCTCCAGGGCGCCCACGAAGTCGGCGACCAGGTCGTCCGGGTCCTCCAGGCCGATCGACACGCGCACCGCGGACGGGGCGATGCCGGCCGCCCGCAGCGCGTCGTCGTCGAGCTGGCGGTGCGTCGTGGACGCGACGTGCGAGACCTTCGTGACGGTGCCGCCGAGCGAGGTGGCGTTGTACGCGAGCCGCAGCCCGTCGCACATCGCGACGCCCGCCTCGCGGCCGCCGCGCGGCGACACGGTGACGATCGCGCCGTAGCGCGTCGAGCCGCGGCGGGAGTCGAACAGCTTCGTGGCCAGCTCGTGGCCGCGGTCGTTCGGCAGCCCCGGGTAGGCCACCGCCTCGACCGCCGGGTGCTCGGCCAGCGCGGTCGCGAACGCCAGCGCCGTCTCGCACTGCCGGTCCACCCGCAGCGGCAGCGTCTCCGTGCCGCGGTGCAGCAGGAACGCCTCGTCCGGCGCCAGCGACCCGCCCAGGTCCGAACGCAGCGCGCGGACCTTGGCCATGAGGTCGCGCGAGCCGACCGCGACGCCGCCGGTCGCGTCGGTGTGCCCGCCGAGGAGCTTCGTCGCCGAGTGCAGCACCACGTCGGCACCCCACTCCAGCGGCCGGCAGACGACCGGCGACGCGAACGTCGAGTCCACGACGAACGGCACTCCCGCCTCCCGCGCGACCGCCGCGAACGCCGGCAGGTCGCAGACGTCGAGCGTCGGGTTCGCGATCGTCTCGCCGTAGACCAGCCGGGTCTCGGGGCGGACCGCGGCGGCGGCCTCGTCGGCGGTCGCCACGTGCGTCGTCGTGATGCCGAAGCGCGGCAGCACGTGCGCGAACAGCGAGTACGTCCCGCCGTACAGCGACCGCTGCGCGACGACGTGGTCGCCGGCCGAGAGGAACGTCAGCAGCGTCGTCGAGATCGCGGCCATGCCGGAGGCGAAGCACTGCGCCGCCTCCGCGCCCTCCAGTGCCGCGACGGCGGCGCCGAACGCGTCGACGGTCGGGTTGTCGATGCGCGTGTAGACGTAGCCCTCGGCGCGGTTGCCCAGGACGTCGGCGTACTCCCCCGCCGTCTCGAACACGAACGCGCTCGTCCGGTACGTCGGCAGCCCCAGCGGCCGCTGCGCCGGCACCGGCGGGTCCGGCGGGTGGGCCGCCCGGGTGTAGACGTCGTCGCTCCCGGGTCCCCCGCCGGCGCGCGCGGCGCGCTCGTCGGGACTCATCAGGCCTTCTCCGGCTTCGCCTCGCGGGACATCAGCGAGCGCAGCATGTCCTGCGGCGTCATGCCGTCGTGCACGACGTACGCCACGTGCTGCGAGATGGGCATCTCGACGTCGTGCTTCGTGGCGAGGTCGAGGATCGAACGGCTCGACTTCACACCCTCGGCGACCATCCGCATCTCCCCGACGATGTCGTCGAGCGAGCGGCCGCGGCCGAGCTGCTCGCCGACGGTGCGGTTGCGCGACAGCGGCGACGTGCACGTCGCGACCAGGTCGCCGAGCCCGGCGAGGCCGGCGAACGTCAGCGGGTCCGCGCCGAGCGCCGCGCCGAGCCGCGCCATCTCGGCGAGGCCGCGGGTGATGATCGAGGCCTTGGTGTTGTCGCCGAAGCCCATCCCCTCGGCCATGCCGCAGGCCAGCGCGATGACGTTCTTCACGGCGCCGCCGAGCTCGCAGCCGACGACGTCGGTGTCGGTGTACGGGCGGAAGTACGGCGTCAGCGACGCGGCCTGGAGGCGTTCGGCGGCGGCGCCGTCGGAGCAGGCGACGACCGTCGCGGCCGGCTGCTTCGAGGCGATCTCCTTGGCCAGGTTCGGGCCGGAGACGACGGCCACGCGGTCGGCCGGCACGTCGGCGACCTCGCAGACGACCTCGCTCATGCGCTTGGTCGTGCCGAGCTCGATGCCCTTCATCAACGACACCAGCACCGCCTCGCGCGGCAGGTCGGCGGCCCAGCCGGCGAGGTTCTCGCGCAGCGTCTGCGACGGGATCGCGAGCACCACGAAGTCCGCGCCGTCGAGCGCCTCCCGCGCCTCCGTCGTCGCGCCCAGCGACGGCGGCAGCGGGACGCCGGGGAGGTAGTCGGGGTTCTCGTGGCGTTCGCGCACCGCCTCGGCCAGCTCGGGCCGCCGCGCCCACAGCACCGTCTCGGTGCCCGCGTCGGCGAGCACGGCGGCGAACGCCGTTCCCCACGACCCGGTGCCGAGGACCGCCGCCCGCGTCACGCGGTGCGCCGGGTGTCGTCGTCGCGCACCGGCTCCAGCCGCCGCGGCGGCACGAACGGCGTCGCCGGCGGCACCTCGCCGCGGAGCTCCGCGACCAGCGCCGTGACCTCGCCCATCACCTTGGACGTCATCGCGCGCAGCACCTCGGCGCTCGGCTCCGCGCCGTGCCACGCGGAGAGGTCGACCGGCGGGCCGGCCGCCATCCGCAGCGTCTTGCGCGGGAACGGCCGCGGCCGCTTGTCCGGGCCGAGGAACTCGTGCGCCCCCCACTGCCCGATCGGCACCACGGGCGCGCCGGTCTCCAGCGCGAGCCGCGCGACGCCGGTCTTCGCCTGCATCGGCCACAGGTCCGGGTCCTTGGTGACGGTGCCCTCCGGGTAGACGACCACGCACTCGCCCGCGCGGACCGCCGCGACCGCCGCGCGCAGGGCGTTGCCGGCGTCGGTGGTGTTGCGGAAGACCGGGATCTGCTTCGCGCCGCGCAGCACGCTGCCGGCGAACGGGAGCTTGAACAGCGTGTGCTTCGCCATGAAGCGCGGGCGGCGGCCGTTCGTGTGCAGGAACAGCGCGACGGCGAACGGGTCGGCGTACGAGATGTGGTTGACGGCCACGATGAACCCGCCCGACCGGGGCAGGTGCTCGGTGCCCCGGAACTGCCTGCGGAACAGCAGCAGCATCGTCGGCAGGATGATGACCACCGCAAGCCGGTACCACGGCTCCACTCGCACGCCCCCTCACCTGGGTTCGCGTCGATCCTCGCCGCTGGGACGTCCGGCTGTCGAGGAGGCTGAGCAGTGACCGCGTGGGCCGTCGTCGTGCCGGTGAAGGAGCTGGCC
Source organism: Mycobacteriales bacterium (assembly GCA_036382875.1). Classification (GTDB taxonomy): domain Bacteria; phylum Actinomycetota; class Actinomycetes; order BP-191; family BP-191; genus BP-191. Next base: position 90,815 of record DASVPJ010000011.1, on the reverse strand, counting down.
GTCGCGAAGACCCGGCTCGACGTGCCCGGGCGCGAGGCGCTCGCGCTCGCGATGGCCGCCGACGTCGTCCGCGCGGCGCGCGCGTGCGAGGCCGTGGCCGGCGTCGTCGTCGTGACGAACGACCTCCGCGCCGCCGCCGCGCTGGAGCCGCTCGGCGCCCGCGTCGTCGCCGACGTGTCGGACGCCGGGCTCAACCCGGCGCTGCGCGACGGCGCGCGGTTCGCCCGCTCGCTGTGGCCGCGGCACGGCGTCGCCGCGCTCGCGAGCGACGTCCCGTGCGTCACGCCGTCGGCGCTGGCGGGGGCGCTGGGCGAGGCGGCGGCGTACGCCGTCGCCGTGCACGCCGACGCGCGGGGCGACGGGACGACGTTGCTGACCGCGTCTTTCGGGCACGAGCTGGAGCCGCGGTACGGCCCCCACTCGCGGCACGCGCACGTCGCGGCCGGCGCGCACGCGCTCGCCGTCCGGCCCGAGCTCGCCCGCGACGTGGACACGCCGGACGACCTCGCGGCGGCCGTGGCGCTCGGCGTCGGCCCTGCCACGCGGGCGGCACTAGACTCGGCCCGCTGACCAGGGAACGGGAGACGACATGCAGGGCACGGTGAAGGAGTTCAGCGAGGAGACGCGCTCGGGTGCGGTCCTGCTCGACGACGGCACCGAGATCCCCGTGCCGGCGGCGGCGTTCGCGCGGTCGGGGCTGCTGAAGCTGCAGTTCGGGCAGCGGGTGCGCTTCGAGGTGGAGGGCGAGGGCGCCGCGCGCCGCGTCTCCTCCATCACCATCGCGACGCTGTAGGCCCGCCGCCGCCGCGGCCCGCCGGGGGGGCCGGCCCCGCCGCCGCGTCTCGCCGGGCGGCCGGCCCGGCGACGCGCGTTCTGTGCAGCCCGCGGCACCCCCTGCCCGCGTGGTGATCTTCACAGAACGGGACCGGGCGGACCCCCGACGGCGACGGGGCGCCGTTCCCGGAGGAACGACGCCCCGTAGGGGAAGCCTGGTGCCGGACTAGCGACCCTTGGTCGCCTTCTTCGCCGGGGCCTTCTTGGCGGCGGGCTTGGCGGCCGGCTTCGCGGCCTTCGCGGCGGGCTTGGCCGCGGCCTTCTTCGCCGGCGCGGCCTTGGTGGCCTTCGCGGCCGGCTTCGCGGCGGCCTTGGCCGGCGCGGCCTTCTTGCCCGCGGCCTTCTTCTTGCCGCCGCCGGCGACCGTCTCCTTGAAGCCCGCGCCCGCGCGGAACGCCGGCACCGACGTGGCCTTCACCTTGATCGGCGCGCCGGTCCGGATGTTGCGGGCGGTGCGCGCACCGCGCTCGCGCTTCTCGAACGTCCCGAAGCCGACGATGCCGACCCGGTCCCCCGACGCGACCGCCGCGATGATGGCGTCGAGCACCGCGTCGACGGCCGTGGACGCCGCCCCGCGGCCCGTTCCGGTCCGCTCGGCGACCGCGTCGATCAGCTCTGACTTGTTCACGAACGACTCCTCGGGTGTCGGTCGGAACACTTCGCCCCGACGCGCCGCGAACGCTACGTGCCCCGGACCCGCGACACAACGACCGACGCACGCCGAAAATCGCTGTGTCGCAACGGATTCCGGCCCGCGCCGCGCGCGGGGCGGGACCAACGTCGCCGCCGGACGTAGTTCCTACGGACCGGACGAAACCACCCGGATACGCCATAGCCCGCGAAGGGGGCGGATCGGGACAGTGTGGACACGGCGCGGGCCCCGCCGCCGGACCGCGCCACCCCGCGAGGAGGACCCCATGTCGCACCTGCGCCTCGTCCCGCCGCTGCCCGTGGACGGCGCTGCCGCGGCACCGGTCGCGACGCACGCGGCCCCCGCTCTCCACGCCGCACCGGCGGCCCCTGCGGCCCCTGCGGTCCCCGCGCCCCGCGCGCCGCTGAGCGCGTACGACGACCCGAACGTCGTCGCGCTGTCGTTCTTCCAGTCCGCCAGCGGCATCTGCCTCTGCCGCGCCTGCTCGATGAAGCGCCACCCCTCCTACGGCGGCTGAGCGCGCGAAGGGCGGGGCCGCCGAAGCGACCCCGCCCCTGATCCGCGAGACGCGCTACCCGACGTAGCACGCCCCGGCGACGAACACCGAGCAGAACTCCCACCGGAAGCCCGGGAACCCACCGGTGCACGCGCTCGGCGGGTTCGCCGTCGAGCCGCCCTGGTACGAGCAGTACGAGCAGTTGGTGTCGTACGTGCCGTTGCAGGTCCCCCCCGCCGCCGACGCCGGGACGACCGGCGCGAGAACGGCCGCGCCCAGCGCGCCCGCGACGAGTGCCTTCTTGAGAACGCCCATCGGGCTCCTCCCCCTTCTGTCGTGACCGGTCCCCCGACCGGCCTGACCACGATGACGGGGAAGGCGCCCCGGCCTCGTCGTGCGATCGGGAGAACTCGACCCGAGGGGGCTAGCGGTCGGTCAGCGTGATCCGCGCGACGCCCTTGGTGGCCGCGCCGCAGGTGTCCGCGACCGGGTAGACCACGAGCACCGCGTCCTCGAACGGCGGGATCTTGCGCGCCGTCTCGGTGCTGCCGCAGAACGACTCCAGGAACACGTCCGCGAGGTTGTCGTGGTTCAGGTCGAGCGCGACGTCGCCGCCGACCGGGAAGCCGGAGTCGTCGGTGAGCCAGATGCGGGCGTAGCGCTCGTACGGCTTCAGCGGCACGAACACCGCGCCGCCGCTCATGCCCTGCGCGCCGTACGACCCGCGCAGGACGCCGCCGACGCCGCTGACGGTGTAGCCGGACTCGATGGTGCGGGAACGCGGCAGCGCGTGCGCGGGGCCGGCGGCGGAGCCGGCCAGCGCGGCGACCGCGAGGGCGAGGACGACCGGACGACGCATCTTCGCGACCCTCCCTAGACCGCGCACCGGGCGGCGTTGAACAGCGCGGCCCGCGCCTCGCGGGTGGCCGCCGACGCGGCGTCCTCGTCCGGGCGGGCCGGCTCGGCGGCGCGGCCCTGGAGCACGGCCACCGCGGCGGCGACGGCGCGGGCGTTCAGCGCGCCGTAGCCCTCGACGAAGTACCGCGCGGGCGTCGCCGCCTCGGCCGGGACCGCGACGTGGCGCATCAGCATCCCGAGCTCGGCGCCGGTGAGCTTGCCGTCGGCGAGCGGGCCGCGGGCGACGCGCCGACCGGAGGCGAGCGCGCCACCCACGGCGCCGCCTCCGGTCGCGCGGCGCGCCGCGGCGATGAGCGTGGCGGCCCACCCGGCGGTACGCGGGGTGGCGCCCGACGTACCGCCGAAGTGGACCGTGCCGTCGAGCGAGTCGGGCCCGGCGGCCGGGAAGGAGTACAGCTCGCCCGTCTCGTACGGCCGCACGACGTTGCCGGCCGTGTAGAACGGGTCCTCCTCCTCCGTGCGCGGAGGCGTCCACGTCCTGCCGGCGCTGTCCACGCCGCCGACCTGGAACACCTCGGGGAGGCCGTTCGGGCTGACGAACGGCTCGGGCTGGTCGGTCGTGTTCCCCGAGGACGAGAACACGATCCGCCCCGCGCCCGTCATGCGGCGCACCGCCGCGGCGCCCTCGCAGAGCCGCGAGCCGGTGCCGGCCGCGCCGGTGGAGGCCTGGGGCGTGGTGTACGACGACGTCGACACCACGTCGATCCACGGCTGCGACGCGACCCACTCCCACGGCCCGTTGCCGGAGCCGGTCACGAACACCGCGAGGGCGTCGGGCGCGGTGCCGTTGCGGCGGCCGATGGCCGCGCCGACGACGCCGGTCGAGTGCAGCCGGTCGCCGGTGACCAGGTCGGTGCGGGCGCGGCCCGCCGCGTCGCGGGCGTTGTAGATGAGCAGCCGGGTGCCGGCGACGTAGTAGAGGGTGTCCGGCTTCATCGCGCCGAGCGGCCCCTCGGCGACGGCGGCCATGCGCTCGTCGAAGTCGCCGCGGGCCGGGAGCGTGACGCGCACGGCGCGGACGCCGCGCGGGAGCACCGCGTCGCGGCCGTCGCGTGTGCGAAAGTCGCTGTGCAGGACGTTGAGCGGGTCGGGCTCCTGGAGGATCGCGATGACCGGCGGCGCGGGCGCGGCGGCCGAGGCGGCCGGCACGGCCACCCCGGTCAGCACGACGGCGGCCGCGGCGAACGCAGTGGCCAGTACGCGCGATGACACCGGAGACCCCCAGGCAGTGGTGCGACAGGACGGAACACAGAGCGGAGGTCGGGCGGAACGGTTCGCCCCAATTTTTTTCCGGCTCTCCCCGAACCGTTCGAGGCGGATCCCCCTCTTCCTCCCGTGTCCACCGCCACCGTCGCCGCGTTCCCGCGGATGAGCGAGCAGCCCGGCCGGGCGGTGGGCGCGCGCGAGGCGGAGTTTCGGGCGTTCTATGCCGATTCGTACCGGGACGTCGCGGGCTACTGCTGGAACCTCGTCCGCGACGACGACCTCGCGCACGAGCTGGCGCAGGAGGCGTTCACCCGGCTCTACGGCCGGTGGATCGGCATTCGCGAGCCCCGCGCGTACGTGTTCCACGTGGCCAGCAACCTGGTGAAGAACGCCTGGCGCGAGCGCCGCGACGCGCGCGAGACGGTCGCCGCGCTCGCCACGAGGCGCGAGACGCACGACCGCACCACCGAGGACCAGGCCGCCCGGGTCGGCGTGCGCGACGCGATCCTCGCGCTGCCGGACCGCTACCGGGAGATCGTCCTGCTCTTCTACTACGCCGACCTGACCGTGCCCGACGTGGCCAAGGCCGTCGGCCGTCCGGCCGGGTCGGTGAAGCGAATGCTCAACGAGGCGCGGGCGCTGCTCGCGAAGTCCCTGGGAGACGCTCATGCCTGACGACCTGCCCGGGCTCCCCCCGCGCCGGGTCCCGCCGCCGATGGGCCCGCCGGCCGGCAGCGCCGACCGCGCGGTCCGGCGCGGTGCCGCGCGGCGCCGGCGCACGGCGTTCTCCACGGTCGCGACGCTCGGCCTCGCCGGGATGGCGACCGGCGCGGCGCTGCGCCTCCCGTCGGGCCCCGGCGGCACGGTCGGCGCGGCCGACGCGCCGCGGGTCGTGCCCGCGACGAGCACGAGCGCCAGCGGCTCCCCGACGCCCACCGTCGCGCCGCAGCCGACGCTCGGCGTCCACCCCACGGCGTCCGGAACGATCGGCGTCCCGCCGGTCACCCTCCCGAGCGCGACGCCGGTCCCCGACCCCCAGCCGAAGCCGAGCACCACGACCGCCGCTCCGGCGCCGGGCGGCGAGCTGACGACCGAGGACACGACGTACGGGTACGAGTGCCACGACCGGGCCAGCAGCCGCACCGCGAACGGCTGGTGCGTGAACTACGTCGGCGCGCTCGCGGGGCGGTCCGGCCAGGACGTCACGCTCTCGATCGAGCTCTGCCGGCTGCCGGGCTTCCGTACGGCGGCCGCGTCGTTCCCGACGTCGCAGGAGGCGGACTTCACCGTCTCCACCACGGGCCCCTCGGCGCGCCGCGTGTGGCGCTGGTCGGACGGCCGGGCGTTCGCGGACGCGCGGCACGAGGTCCCGATCGGGGCCGGCACCTGCGTGCGCTGGTCGACCCGGTGGGGCGTGCGCGACGGCAGCGGGCGACCGCTCCCGGCGGGCCGCTACGACCTGCTGCCGGACGTGCTCGCGGACAACCTGAGCGGCGGGGCCGATTACCTCAGGGAGACGTTCTCGTTCACCGTGTCGTGAGGCAGCCACAGGCAGCGCGAGTGGACGTAGTCCCCGCCGTACACGCAGACCAGCGGGTCCTCCTCGTGCGAGTCCCGGCGCTGGGCGTTGACGCCGTGGTCGTCGACCGGCGACTCGACGTCCACGCGCTCGGGCAGCTCCTCGCTCTCGGGCGCGACGGGCGCGACGAGGACCGCGCGGGCGACCGGCGCCTCCGGCACCTCGGGGGCCGCGGGCGGCGCGGGCGGCGCGGCGGCGACACCACCGGCGCCGGCCGGGGTCGCGACGGCGCCGCCGCGGGTCCCGGGGCGGATCACCACAGGGCGGGCGAACGCGCTGCCGTTCGCCACCTCCGCGCGGTAATCGGGCAGCACCGCGACGCCGAGCACGAGCACCGGCAGGCCGAGCGCCACGGTGGTGACCGGCGTCACGATGCCCGCGGTACGCAGCCGGCGGGCGAACGCCCCCGCGCCGGTCAGCCCCAGGGCGGTCCCGACCATGCGCCGCAGGTTGGCGCGGGCCCGGTGGCGGCGGACCGCGACGGCGCCCTTGCGGCCGGCGTCGACCGGCGCGTCGGTGGCGCCGGTGACGATCGCCTCGCGGTCCGGCTCGGGCATGGCCGACAGGTGGGTCAGCACGCTCTCCAGCGCGAGGCGGCGTTCGACGACGTGGTCGACGCCGGGCTCGGGGTCCTCGCGGTCGGGCAGCTCGGCGGCGCTGACGCTCCAGCGCGAGGCGCGGATCTGGTCGACGTGCAGGTTGCGGACGACGGGCAGCGCCCACCACAGGAAGTCGTCGAGGCCCTCGAACTCCACGCCCGCCGTGATGGCGCGGACGCCGACCTCCTGCACCAGGTCCTCGGCGCGGGACGGGTCGAGGCCGCGCAGCTCGAGCACCCGCAGCATCCGCCGCGAAGCGGCGGGCCAGATCTCCGCGAGCCGGTCGGCCGGGCGCGGGGACGTAATCCTCTCGCCCCCCGTGCGTGTGGGCAGTGAGACCACGTCACGTAGAGCACCCTGGAGGCTCACGCATGACCCGCTTTCTGATCGCAGCCCCCGTTGCCGCCATCGTCGCGCTCACCGGCGTCTCGGCCCGGGCAGCGGGCATCCCGGGGATCGGCCAGTGCTTGGTGGTCAAGGAGACCGCGTCGCAGGTCGGGTTCCAGGTCTGCACGCCGCCGATCGGGCAGTAACGACCGGCGTGCGTGGGACTCGTTCGACGCCTCAACGGCCGGCTCCTCCAAACGTCCCGAACCGGGCGAAAAGAATCTTGTAATCGCTGGCCGGCTCGTCCGTGTGGAGGGGTGCCGGGATGGCCCCGGCAGGCAATCCACCCAGAGGAGTAGCGCGCATGCGCCTCACCACCAAGGCGATCGCGGCGCTCGGCGTCGCGGCGGCCGTCGTCGTCCCCGCCGTTGCGGCGAACGCCCAGGCGTTCTCGGTTCGTAACCCCGCCAACGGCTGCACCTACACGGTGTGGGCCCCGACGTACACGATCAAGACCCTCCCGACCCCCGGCGTGACCTCGACCGGTGGCTTCGGCGAGTCGGTTTCCTGCCCGTAAGCGCGCAGTAGGAGCCGGGGAGGTCGCCGTACGGCGCCTCCCCGGCTCCACTCGTTTTCCGACCCAGCACCCAGAAGGAGCCTCCGTGCGCCGTCTGTCCCTCGCCCTGGTCGCCGCGGCCGCGCTGCTCAGCACCGCGCCCGCCGCGAACGCGGTCTGCATCCCCTCGTGGACCGGCTACGGCCCCGTCGTGACGGTCAAGCCCGACCTGGCCCACCCCCTGAACAGCAGCGTCGACTACAACTCGTCGGCGTTCTCGATCGAGTTCGACCTTTGCGTGATCTGAGGAACCCCTCGACGACGCCGCGCGGAGCCCTGCTCCGCGCGGCGCTCGTCGTCGTGCCCCTGGCCGTCGCCTGCGGCGGCAGCACGCCCGGCGCCGTAGCCCCGCGCGCCGCGGCCCCCTCCGCGACCGCGCCCGCGCCGGCCCGTTCCGGCGCCGCGACCCCCACCGCGGGGACGGGTGCGAACGCCGTGCCGCCCACCTCCGGCACGGCCGTCTCCGGCGGCACCGCGACCGCCGGGCGGACCGGCAGCACCGGCTCGACCGGCACGGGCGGCACCGGCACCAAGCCGGGGACCCGCCCCTCCGGGCCGCAGGCGGGGACGCAGGCGGCGGCGTTGGAGCCGCTGCTCGTCACGCCCGCCGACCTCGGCCCCACGTGGAAGTACTCGCCGCCGCAGCCCGACGCGGACAACCAGAACGTGCCGCACCAGTTCTGCAACGGCCCGTTCAAGACCGACGCGTACCGCACCGCGCGCAAGCAGACCGACGTCGGCGACGAGCAGACGTGGAAGCGCATCGAGGAAGAGGTCACGCGCTACCAGCCCGGCCGGGCGAAGGCGGCGATCGCGGAGTTCCGCGAGCAGCTCCGCACGTGCCGTTCGTGGTCGCAGGGCACTCCCCCGGACAACTTCACGGCGACCGTCGAGGACACCGACGAGGCGCCGCGCATCGGCGAGGACAGCGTCTCGGTGCGGGTGCGGTACACCGCCGGCCCGTACGTCGTCTTCACCGTGATGACGGTCGCGATCCAGGGCGACCTGCTGATCTACACGAGCGCGATCGCGAACACCCCGGGCGACGCGATGGCGCTCGCCAAGAGCGCGCTGCCGGTGCTCGCCCGGCGGGCGTCGTTCGACTACTGACCCTCTCCCCCCTCAACGCGAAGAGCCACCCACTCGGGTGGCTCTTCGTGTGTGTGGTAGCCCCGACCGGATTCGAACCGGCGCCGCCGCCTTGAGAGGGCGGTGTCCTAGGCCGCTAGACGACGGGGCCCTAGGGGGTCGTGCAGGGGTCGTGCAGGGTGGTGCGGAGCTGGGGTACCAGGACTCGAACCTAGACTAACGGAGCCAGAATCCGTCGGGCTGCCAATTACCCCATACCCCATCGCTCCCAGCCGCCAGCACCGGGCTTCCGCCCGGCTCGGCCTCGGGAACCGGCACAGCCTACCGGAGACGCTGCGGTGCGCCAAACGACTGACGCACCTCGCCCGCCGCCGCCGGCTGCCCCCCGCCGCCGCCCGCCGGCCCCCACCCCAACTGTGAAGATCGCCACACGGGAGGGGTGCCGCCCGGGCTTCACAGTTGGGGGCGGGCCGGGCGGCCACGCGGCCCCGCCCGGCCGCGGCGTGCGCCGGGCCCGGCGGGCTCAGTCCTCCGGTACGACGCCGCGGATGTCGTCGCGGGCCCGGTCCAGCCGGGCCAGCGTCGTCTCCCGGCCGAGCAGCTCCATCGACTCGAACAGCGGCGGCGACACCGTACGGCCGGTCACCGCGACGCGCAGCGGCCCGAACGCGTGCTTCGGCTTCAGCCCGAGCCCGTCCACGAGCGCCGTCCGCAGCGCCGCCTCGATCCCCGAGGTCGTCCACGGGTCCACCGCCGCGAGCGCCGAACGCGCGGCGTCGAGCGGCCCCAGCACCTCGCCGAGCAACGTCTTCGCCGCGGCCGCCGGGTCGACGGTGAACGACTCCCCCGCGAACAGGAAGCGCAGCAGGTCCGGCGCCTCCGTCAGCCGCGCGAGCCGGGTCTGGACCAGCGGGATCGCGTCGCGCAGCAACGCGTGCTGCTCCGGCGTCGGCTCGTCGGGCAGCACGCCCGCGTCCTGCAGCACCGGCACCAGCCGGGCCGCCAGGTCGCCCTCGGAGATCAGCCGGATGTGCTCGCCGTTGATGGCCTCGAGCTTCTTCACGTCGAAGCGGGCCGGGTTCTTCGAGACGCGGGTGACGTCGAACGCCGCCACCAGCTCCGCCACCGAGAACACCTCGCGGTCGGTGCCCGGCAGCGACCAGCCGAGCAGCGCGAGGTAGTTCAGCATCGCCTCGGGCAGGAAGCCGTTGCGCCGGTACCAGGCGATCGACACCTCGCCGTTGCGCTTGGACAGCGGCTTGCCGTCGTCGCCGACGATCAGCGGCAGGTGCCCGAACATCGGGAACCGGTCGCGCGGCACGCCCATGGCGGCGTACATCGCCATCTGCCGCGGCGTGGCCGCGATGAGGTCCTCGCCGCGCACGATGTGCGTCATGCCCATCAGCACGTCGTCCACGGTGGCGGCGAGCATGTAGAGCGGGTGGCCGTTCGAACGCAGGATGGTGAAGTCGGGCACGTCCTTGTGCTCGATCGTGATCTCGCCGCGCACGAGGTCGTCCCATGTGGTCGACCCCTCCGGCATCCGGAACCGCATGGTCGCCGGGCCCTCCCCTGGCGCCGTGCGCGAGCGGCAGAAGCCGTCGTAGCCGGGCGTCTTGTCGCCGCGCGCGGCCTTGCGCGCCGTGACGTCCTCGGGCGTGCACCAGCACGGGTACGCGTGCCCGCCCTCCTGCAGCTCCTTGACGACGCCGGCGTAGACCTCGAAGCGCTCCGACTGCCGGTACGGCGCCGCCGGCCCGCCGACGACGGGCCCCTCGTCCCAGTCGAGGCCGAGCCAGCGCAGCACGTCGACCGCGGCGTGGAACGCCTCGTCGGTCGCGCGCGACGCGTCGGTGTCCTCGATCCGGTACACGAACTTGCCGCCGTGGTGCCGCGCGACGGCCCACGAGAACAGCCCGGTGCGGACGTTGCCGACGTGCAGGTCGCCCGACGGCGCCGGCGCGAAGCGGGTGCGGACCTCGGTCATCGCGCGGCCACGGTGTTGGTCAACGTCCCCACTCCCTCGACGGTCACGGACACCTCGTCCCCGACCTCCATCGGCCCGACGCCGGCCGGCGTCCCGGTCAGCAGCACGTCGCCCGGCAGCAGCGTCATCACGGCGGAGACGTACGCCACCAGCTCCGGCACGCCGTGCAGCAGCAGCGACGCGGGCGCGTCCTGCACGGTGCTGCCGTTCAGCACGGTGGTCACCCGCGCGGCGGCCGGGTCGAGGCCGGTCTCGATCCACGGGCCCAGCGGGCAGAACGTGTCGTAGCCCTTCGCCCGCGCCCACTGGCCGTCGGCCTGCTGCTGGTCGCGGGCGGTGACGTCGTTGGCGCAGGTGTAGCCGAACACCACGTCCAGCGCGGCGGCGGCCGGGACGTCGCGGCAGAGCCGGCCGATCACGACCGCGAGCTCGCCCTCGTAGTCGAGCCGGCCGACCGACGGCGGCCGCGCGATCGGGTCGCCGTGGCCGGCGACGGCGGTCGAGGGCTTGAGGAACATGACCGGCGCGTCCGGCGGCTCGCCGCCCATCTCGCGCGCGTGGTCGGCGTAGTTCTTGCCGATCGCGACGACCTTGGACGGCAGCACGGGCGCGAGGAGTCGGACGCCGCCGAGCGGGTAGCGGTCGCCCGTGAACGTCAGCGGGCCGAACGGGTGCGACGTGAGCGCCGCCACCTCGTCGCCCTCCACGACGCCGAACGCGACGTCGCCCTCCACGCTGAACCTCGCGATGCGCACGGCCGCGAACCTATCTGTTTGGATGGAGCCATGACCGACATCCCCATGCCCGAGCCGAAGCCGATCGACGAGGAGAACAACCTCAAGCTCCAGCACCTGGTCGAGGACTCGATCCTCAAGGGGAAGCCGTACGGCGACGAGCGGTGCGACAACTGCCTGTACTACCTCGAGAACGAGAAGGACCTCTCGTACTGCTGGCACCCGAAGATCCGCATCCTGGTCGGTGCGAGCTGGTGGTGCCAGTGGTGGGAGGAGATCCCCGCCTAGGCGGACCCCGCGAACGCCGAAGGGCGGCACCCGAACGATCGGGGGCCGCCCTTCGCCACGTGCCGGGTCAGTAGTCGCACCAGACCGACGACGGCTGCTGCGGCTGCGGGACGCCGTCGATGTTGTGGGTGAACGCCGTGTCCTCCCACCACACCTCGCACTCCGGGACGCCGACCGGCGGGCCGGGCGGGTACGCCGCCGCGACGCCCGCCGCCGACGCGGCGAGGACGACCGCCGCGACCAGCGAGCGGGTCACCAGCACTCCATGCCGGACGGCGCGTAGAGCGTGACCGGCAGCGGCTCCGACGTGGGCTCGGCGATCGCCGCCCACTTCGGCTCGCAGTGGATGCCGGGGCCGCCGCCCGGGCCGCCACCGGCCGCGAACGCCGGCGCGGCGAGACCGGCGGCGAGCGCCGCCGCGAGGACGAGGGCGCGCATCAGCACACCATCCCGACGCGGTAGGCCTCGATCTCCTGGCCGGCGGCGGAGTACGTGTGCTCCCACACGTGCGGCATGCACGTGTACGCGCTCGCGGAGGTGGACAGCAGGGCGCCGGCGGCGAGGGCCGCGGCGGCGCCGAGACGGAGAAGACGGGACACGAGGGGCTCCTAGCAGGCGAAGTACGGGACGACCGGCTGCACCGGCACGTCGTCGGTGAAGATCGGGACCTGGCGGAAGTGCAGCGTGCAGAACGTGTAGATCGGCGGCGTCCCGATGTCCGGCACCGGATCGCCCGCCGACGCGGACGACGGGACGAACGCCGCCGCCACGGCCGCGGCGGCCAGCCCGAGCGCGAGGCTCCGGCGCATCAGACGCACTCGACGGTCGGGTAGGTGAGGATGAACGTCGCCGTCGTGGTGCCGAACTTCTGGTAGTGCCAGACGACGTCGCAGCTCGGGGGCGCCGCCGAGGCGGCGGCCGGCGCGAGCGCGGCGGCCGCGAGGGCGGCGGCCACGGAGACGCGGACGAGACGGGGCATGCGAGGGGGCTCCTTGGCTGGGAGGGGTCAGCAGGGGATGTAGATGCCGGCGAAGTGGACCGGCCCCACGTCGAACGCGGGGACGACCTCGTGGCAGGCGGACGCGGGGGCGGCCGGGGCGAGCGCGGCGGCGACCGCCGCGCCCGCGACCGCGAGTCGGAGGACCCGCATCAGCAGACGAAGTACGGGCGCTCGACGGTGACGTACTTCGGCAGGCCGTTCTCGTCGTAGGAGACGGTCGGCTTGTCCCAGTGCATCTGGCACACCGGGTCCGGGCCGGCCGAGGCGGCGGCGGGAACGAGCCCGAGCGCGGCCGCGGCGAGCGCGGCGCTGACGAGGCGGCGCACGGCTAGCAGACCCAGTAGGGGCGGCCGGGGCCCTCGACGTACACCGGGAAGTCCGGCGACGTCACGAACATCGGGTCGTCCTCGAACCGGAGCTGGCACACGGGCCGCGGCGGGTCGGGCTGGGCGACGGCGGGCAGGGCGGGCGCGACCGCGGCGAGCGCGGCGGCGGCGAGCGAGAGACGGACGAGCACCGTTCCTCCGAGGGGTAGAGGCCATCGCGCCCCGGGCAGGGCGGATTGCCGACGTTTCGACGGGGATGTCCGGATTCCTGCCGGTGCGCTACCAGGCGCAGTCGGGCAGCTCCGGGTCGGCGACGAACGGGTTCGCGGGGACGATGCCGCGCTCGTGCCACCAGATCGTGCACTGGATGCCGGCGTGCGACGTGGCGGGGGCGAGCGCCGCCGCGACGGCGGCCGCGGCGAGGGCGAGGCGCAGGGTCTTCACGGTTCCTCCTGAGGGGTGGGGGCTACCAGATGCAGCGCGGGACGTACGGCGTGACCGGCACCTCGTCGCTGAAGATCGGCACCGGGTACCACCACAGCGTGCACTGGCCGAGGTGCATCGGCGGCGGCGGGTACGGCACCGGGTCGGCCGCGGCGGGCGCGACGGGCGCGAGGGCCGCGGCGAGGGCCGCGGCGGCGAGGGGCAGGCGGAGCGGCGGGCGGGGCATGAGGGGGCTCCCTTTCGGTGTCAGTCGCGGACGTACTCGTTCCACTCCTTGTAGCGGTCCAGGCGGCCGGTGACGGCCTGCCGGTACAGCTCGACCAGGCGGCGGGTGACCGGGCCGGGCACGCCGGTGCCGACCGTGCGGTCGTCGATCTCGACCATCGGCACCACCTCGGCGGCGGTGCCGGTGCAGAACACCTCGTCGGCGAAGTACAGGTCGGAGCGGACGAGGCTGCGCTCCACGACCTCGATGCCCTCGTCGCGGGCGAGCGTCATGACCGAGTCGCGGGTGAGGCCGGCCAGCACGCCGTCCACGACCGGCGGCGTGACGAGGACGCCGTTGGAGACGACGAACAGGTTCTCCCCCGAGCCCTCGGCGACCCGGCCGTCGGGCGTGAGCATGATCGCCTCGTCGTAGCCGGCCTTGAGCGCCTCGACCTTGGCGAGGGAGGAGTTGAGGTACTGGCCCGTGCCCTTGCCGGCCGGCGGGATCGTGTTGGGGCCGATGCGCTGCCACGACGAGACGCGGGCGCGCACGCCCTTCTCCGCCGCCTCGTCACCGAGGTAGGTGCCCCACGGCCAGCAGGCGACCATCACCTTGGTCTTGGACGGCAACGGGTTGAGCCCCATCTCGCCGTAGCCCAGGTACATCAGCGGGCGGACGTAGCAGGACTCGACCTCGTTGAGCCGGACGAGCTCCTTCGTCGCCTCGATCACCTGGTCGACCGTGAACTCCGGCTCGAGCAGGTAGACGTGCGCGCTGCGGAACAGCCGCTGGATGTGCTCGGTCAGCCGGAACACCGCGGGCCCGCGGTCCGTGGCGTACGCCCGGATGCCCTCGAACACGCCCCAGCCGTAGTGCAGCGTGGGGTTCAGGACGTGGATGGTGGCGTCGTCCCAGTCGACGAACGCGCCGTCCATCCAGATCTTCTTCGTGGGCGTGATCGGCATCGCCCGAGCCTACCGGTCAGCAGACGCGGTGCAGCCACCCGTGGGTGTCGGGCGTGCGGCCGTACTGCACGTCGAGCAGCGTGTCGCGCAGCCGCCGCGTCACCGGGCCGGTCTCGCCGGTGCCGGCCTCGCCGCCGCGCCAGCGGAGCCGGCCGACCGGCGTGACGACCGCGGCGGTGCCGCAGGCGAACACCTCGGTGACCGCGCCGCTCGCGACGCCCTCGCGCCACTCCTCGATGTCCACGCGGCGCTCCTCGACCTTGTGGCCGAGCTCGCCGGCCAGCGTGATCACCGCGTCGCGGGTGACGCCTTCCAGGATCGTCCCGGTGAGCTCGGGCGTGACGATCGAGCCGTCCTCGAAGACGAAGAACAGGTTCATGCCGCCGAGCTCCTCGACCCAGCGCCGCTCGACCGCGTCGACGAACGCCACCTGGTCGCAGCCGTTCGCGATCGCCTCCTGCTGGGCGACGAGCGAGGCCGCGTAGTTGCCGGCGCACTTCGCGGCGCCGGTGCCGCCGGGCGCGGCGCGGACGTACTCCTCGGACAGCCAGATCGTCACCGGCTTCACGCCGCCGGCGAAGTAGGAGCCTGCGGGCGAGGCGATGAGCAGGAACAGCGCCCGGTTGCTCGGCCGCACGCCGAGCCCGACCTCGGTGCCGAGCAGCAGCGGCCGCAGGTACAGGCTCGTCTCGCCGCCGGTGGGCACCCAGTCGCGGTCGGTGCGGATCAGCTCGTCGGCCAGCCCGACGAACCACTCCTCCGGCAGCGCCGGGAGCGCGAGCCGGGCGGCGCTGCGGGCGAAGCGGGCGGCGTTGGCCTCCGGCCGGAACGTCACGACCGAGCCGTCCGCGTGCCGGTACGCCTTGAAGCCCTCGAAGATCGCCTGCCCGTAGTGCAGGAACGACGTCGCCGGGTCGAGCGGGACCGGCGCGTACGCCGTGACGCGCGGCGCCGACCAGCCGCCGTCCGCGCTCCACTCGGCGGTCGCCATGTGGTCGGTGAAGACGCGGCCGAACCCCGGCTCGGCCAGCAACGCGGCGCGCTGCTCCGCGTCGAGGGGCGTGGTGTTCAGCTCGATGGCGAGGTCGAGGTCCGTCATGGGTAGACGGTAGCGGACGCCGGTCAGACGGGGATCCCGTAGGCCTTGAGCTTCTTGCGCAGCGCCGGCACCTTCGCCGGGTCCGCGACCGCGTCGAACACGTCGGTGCCGTAGTCCCAGGCCTTGCCCTTGGGCGACACGAGCGCGGCCGGCCCGGACCAGCGCAGCTCCCAGCGCCAGCCGTGCAGCGTGGTCAGCGCGGCGGCGACGGTGCCGGCGAGCGCGCGGGCGACGACGGCCGTGCCGACGCGGGCCCGGTCGGCGTCGGGCACCTGCGCGAGCCGCGGCTCGATCGCGTACGCCAGGTCGGGCACCTTGCCCTGCTCCAGCAGGTCGAGCGCGTCCGCGACCCGCGCGTCGCGGCCGGTCAGCCGCGACACCGCGCCGCGCAGCCGCTCGCTCTCCGAGCTCGCGTTCGGCGCGCACATCCGCTCGGCCGCCTGGTCGTCCCACTCGACCGGGACCAGCGAGCTGCTCTCCGCCGCGAGGCGCGAGACGAGCTGCGACATCCGGTCGTCGGTGCGGGCCGCGTCGGCCAGCAGGTCCACCGCGCGCTGGGGCGCCGGCTCGACGTCGGTCGACGTGTCGCCCAGCGCGGCGAGCCGCGCCCCGAGCGGCGGGTGCGAGTCGTAGCGGTCGCCGGCCTCCTTCGCCATCTCCGCGACGGCCTTGGTGAGCGCCTCCGCGTGCTCGGGGTCGTCGTGGAACCGCCGGAACCCCTCGTACAGCGTCTTCGGCCGCGCGCCGTTCTCCCACAGCGGCACCGCGTAGAGGTCGACGAACTCGTCGAACACCGCCGCCGACACGTGCACCTTGCGCAGCGCCGAGGCGTGCGTGGCGCTGCCGACGAGGTGCGCGGCGTTCGCGTCCGCGTCGAGCTCCTGGCGGCGCGAGACGGCCTGGCTGACCCGCAGGTAGAGCTTGCCGTACGCGCGGAAGACCGTCGCGATCACGTTGTCGCCGAGGTGGTGGATCGTCCGGCCGATCGACGCGCGGCCGCGGTAGACGAGCGGGCCGAGCCGCGTGTCGCCGCCGGTGTAGTGGCCGAACTCGTGCGCCAGCACGCCGCGCAGCTCGTCCGGCGAGAGCACCTCCAGCAGCGGCACGCCGATGCCCATGACCCGCTCGCCCGGCACGAGCCCCATGAACCTGCTGCGCTGGAACACGAACGCGTTGACGTCGGGCACGAGGTAGACGTGCGCGGGCGGGTCCGTGGCCAGGCTCGCCGCGACCTCGCGGATCGTCGCCCACAGCCGCGGCTCCTCGGCCTCGGTCACCTCGATGCCGTTGACGTCGTCGGCCGCCGACCGGCGTTCGACGAAGAACATGCCGCGCAGCAGCGCGAACACCACGACGCCGGTGGCGAAGATCAGCCGCGCGGGCACCCGGTCCTGCGAGAGCAGCCACACGTCGAGGGCGACGAGCACGGCGCAGATCAGCAGGCCGATGGCGTAGAAGCCGAGCAGCAGCAGGACGGCGACGGCGGCGCGGCCGCGGGCCGACGGGCGGGGCGGGGCGAGCGAAGTCACCCGTCGGAGTCTGGCAGCCCGGCGAGGAACCGTTCGACGATTCCGGCGAACGCCTCGGGCTCCTCCACCCACGGGTAGTGCCCCACGCCGTCGAGCACGACGAGCCGCGCGCCGGGGATGCTCGCGGCCACCGCCTCCGCCGCGCGCACCGGCGTCAGGCGGTCGGCGCCGCCCGCGACGACGAGCGTCTCGGCGGTGACCTCGCCGTCCGGCACCGTGTCGTAGTCGTAGAAGAGGCGTTCGGCGATCCGGTCCATCTCGGCGTCGCAGGTCGCCGCGTGCGCCCGCGCCGCCTCGGTCCACGCGCCGTACGTCTCCCGCCGGCTGACGTCCTCGCCGGACACGCCCTGGAGCCGGCCGCTCGGCGTGACGAGCACGAGCCGGCCGACCGGGTGCGTGCGCGCGAACACCTGCGCGACGACCGCGCCCGCGCTGTGCGCGAGCAGGTCGAACGGCTCTCCCCCGAGCTGCTCGCGCAGCACGGCGAGGTCGTCCGCGAGGTCGGGCATCGGCGCGCGGCGGGGAGGGACGAGCAGCAGCGTGCGGGTGGCCGCGAGGCCGCCGAGGTCGCGCAGGTACGACGGGTGCCGGCCCGGACCGCCGGGCTGGCAGACCAGCAGCGGCCCGTCGCCGAGCGTCGTGTAGTCGACGGTCACGTGGTGACGAGGTCCACGCCGCGCGCGAAGTGCGCGCCGATCGCGTCGGCGATGCCGCGCAGCGCGTCCTCGGGGATCGCGCTGTCCACGGTGAGCGCCATCAGCGCGTCGCCGCCCTGCTGCGTGCGCGACACCTGCATGCTCGCGATGTTCACCTGCGCGTCGCCGAGGATGCCGCCGACCGCGCCGACGATGCCGGGTCGGTCGTGGTAGCGGAAGAACGCGAGGTGCTCCGTCGGCGTCAGGTCCACGTCGAAGCCGTCGACCTCGATGATGCGCTCGATCTGGCGCGGGGTGAGCAGCGTGCCGGAGACGCTCACCGTCGCGCCGCCGCCGAGCGTGCCGCGCAGCGTGACCAGGCTGCGGTAGTCCGCGCTGTCGGTGCTCGTCGTCAGGTCGACGGCGACGCCGCGGTCCTGCGCGAACAGCGGCGCGTTGACGTACGTCACCGGCTCCTCGACCACCGGCGCGAAGACGCCCTTCAACGCCGCGAGCTTGAGGACGTTGACGTCGTGCACCGCGATCTCGCCGCGGACCTCGACGGTGAGCGCGGCCACGACCTCCTGGGCGAGGCCGGTGAGCACCTGGCCGAGCTTCTCGACCAGCGGCAGCGCGGGGCGGATCTCCTCCGCGATCACGCCGCCGGCCTGCACGTTGACCGCGTCGGGCACGAACTCGCCGGACAGCGCGAGCTTCACGCTGCGCGCGACCGCGGTGCCCGCCTTGTCCTGCGCCTCGACCGTCGACGCGCCGAGGTGGGGCGTGGCGACGACGTTGTCGAACGCGAACAGCTCGCTGTCGGTGCACGGCTCGGTGGCGAACACGTCCACGCCCGCCCCGCCGAGCCGGTTGTCCTTCAGCGCCTGCGCTAGCGCGTGCTCGTCGACCAGGCCGCCGCGGGCGGCGTTGACGAGGATCGCGGTCGGCTTCATCAGCGCGAGCTCCCGCTCGCCGATCAGGCCCGCCGTCTCCTTCGTCTTCGGGAGGTGGATCGTGACGACGTCGGCCTCCGCGAGCACCTCGTCCAGGGGCAGCAGGCGCACGCCCATCTGCGCGGCGCGGCCGGCGGGCACGTAGGGGTCGTAGGCCACGAGCCGCATCCCGAACGCGCTGAGCCGCTGCGCGACCAGCACGCCGATCCGGCCGAGGCCGACGATGCCGGCCGTCTTGCCGGCCAGCTCGACGCCGGTGTACTTGCTCCGCTTCCACTCCCCCGCGCGCAGGCTCGCGTCGGCGCGCGGGACGCGGCGGGCGACGGCGAGCAGCAGCGCGACCGCGTGCTCGGCGGCGGAGATGACGTTGGACTGCGGCGCGTTGACGACCATCACGCCGGCCTTGGTGGCGGCGGGGACGTCGACGTTGTCCAGCCCGATGCCGGCGCGGGCCACGACCTTGAGCCGGGGAGCCGCGGCGAGCGCCTCCTGGTCGATCGTCGTCGCGCTCCGGACGATGACCGCGTCGGCGGTCGCGAGCGCGGGCAGCAGCGCGGCCCGGTCGGCGCCGTCGACGTGCCGTACGTCGAAGTCGGTGCCCAGCACCTCCAGGGCGCTCGGCGCCAGCTCCTCGGCGATCAGCACGACAGGGCGGTCCATGCGGTGGAGCGTACCGGCGGGCGGATCGTCCCGATCCGACGATGGACACGCCGTGCCGCTCTGGGTACCGTTCGCGGCCACTCGTCCATGGGGGGTCCTCCGATGATGCGGTTGCTGCCGCGCGCGTTCGTCGTTCTTCCGGTCCTGCTGGCGCTCACCGTGACCGGCCCCGCGCGGCCCGGGACGGCGGAGGACAGCACCCGCCCGGTCGCCGCGACCATCTCGATCAGCGACTGGGGCCCGCTCGGCCGCGTCGTCGAGGTCACGGGCGACGCCGCCACTCCGCAGTACGACTGCCGGCAGTCGGTCGGCGCCGCGAGCTTCACCGTCATGTGCGTCCGCGGACGGCCGCTCCTCGACCTCGACGCCTCGTGCGAGTCCTGCCCGATGACCATCTCCGTGGCGGACCCCACCCCGCGATGCGCGCGCGCCGACGTCCACGCGACCACGTCGTACAACGGCGGCTGGGTCGGCGGGCGGGCCGGGTGCCAGTCCGGCCTCACCCGGTGGTGGACCTGGTACGCGATCTCGGTCCACGGCGGCCCGCACGTCTGGGGCGAGGACGCGTCGAAGTCGTTCCCGCCGATGAACGCGGACGTGCTGCTCTGCGAGGCCGGCAGCACCGGCAGCGTCGGCCCGACCGCCGACTACGCCGTCACGTGCACGTTCTCCGGCTGACCGCGGCGGCTCCTCGCGCGGCCCGCTAGCGCCCCTCGATCCAGGACAGGATGCGGCGCATCTCGGCCTTCGTCTCCTCGGTGACGACCCGCGGCCCGGTCGGCGCCGTCGCCGTCGACCAGCGGCCGGCTCCTCCGCGGCCGCGACCGCCGCGGAGGAGCCCACCCGTGCTCCGGTCAGACCCCCGTGGGGATCGTGGTCGCCGCGAGCCTGTCGCACCACGACAGCGCGGTGGCGTACGACTCGAGCGCCGCGTCGACGAACGGGTCGAGGCCGGCCGTCGTGGCCGCCGCGTCCGCGACGGCCCCGACCTTCGCCCGCACGTCGGACGTCACGGCCCCCAGGTGCTCCGCCGCGTCCAGCGTGGCCGAGAGAACCGGCGCCACGTGCTGGATGCGCGCGAGGGCCAGCGCGAGGTCCCGGTCCCGCTGGGCGTCCGCCGCCTGCTGCGCGCGGAGCGAGGAGATCTCGCGCGCCTTGGCGTCCGTCTGGTTGACGAGGTCGTCGATCAGCCCGTCGAGACCCGAGATGACCGGGCCGAAGATGGGGATCGAGCTCTCGATGCTCTGCCGGCTCCGGGCCTCGTCGACCTTGCGCTGCAGGTCCTGAAGCGCCTGCCACGTCGTCGCCATGCGGGCCTCGACGGCCTGCTCGTCGCTCGTCACCTCCTGCGCGGCCTCGCCGAGAGCGCGCGTGTCCTCCGCCAACGCGTCGACGTGACGCGCCACGTCGTCCTGCAGCGCGCGCGCTCGTGCCACGACGTCGGCGAGCGCGGCCGCGGCTTCGCCGGCCCGGTCGGGGAGCATCGACGCGAGGTCGATCGCGCGCAGCGCGGCCCCCGGCTCGGCGAGCCGCGACCCGATCGCGACAACGGCCGCCACGTCGTCCGACACGCGCGCTACGACATCGTCCGCCGTGGGAGGTGACGCGAGGGCGACGGCGTCCGCCATCGCCTTGGCGATGGCGTCCGCCAACGTCGTCACGCCGCGCTCCCGAGCGAGACCTCGGTCGTGATGTCGTGGACGTTCGTGCTGACGCCGGTCAGCGCCGTGTCGATCAGCTCGCACACCTCGGCGACGGGCGCCCAGTCGTCCTTGGCCGCGTCGAGGAACACGTTGAGGATCGCGAGGCCGTCCACCGTCGAGTCGTCGATCGCGTCCTGGAGGCCCGCGACGGCCGCCTGGAGCTTCGACCGCTCGTCGTCCCACATCGCCGCGAGCGACGACGCCGCGTCGCGCGCCGATGCCGCGGCCTCGGCCATGTTCTGGAGGAGAGCGGCGTCGCTGTTGAACCCGGCGACGGCGGCGTTGACGAGGCTCAGCTGCGTCATGTCGGTCGCGAGGAGAGTCTGCTTCTTCTCGAGGTCCAGGCCGCCGAGCGTGGTCATCGCGACCCCGCCGCCCGCGACGACGATGCCGCCGACGATGAGCGCCGCGCCGACGGCGGTCCCGCCACCGAGCGTTCCCGCGACCACCAGTCCTCCGGCGACGCAGAGACCGATCCCCACGAGCATCGCGACGGACCCGCCGGCGATCAGGCCCGTGTCGGTCTTGATCGCGGCGTGGCAGGCGTCGATCTCCTGCTGCAACGAGGTGAGGATGCCCTGGTCCCCGGTCACGACCGAGGTGATGACGCCCTGGTCCTGCCCGAAGTTCGTGTGGTCCTGGGTCACGGCGGTGACGAACGTGTTGAGCTTGTCGCGCAACGTCGCCGCCGTCGTCGCCTTCGACCCCACGACCGTCTGCACCGCCTTCAGCTCGGCGATCGTCTTCGTGAGGAACGCGTCGATCTGGGCCGGCGTCGGCACCGGGCCGAGCCCCGCGAGCTTGGACTCGACGTCGTTCAGCACCTTGTTGTAGACGACGCCGTACGACTGGATCGCCGCGTTGGTGTCGAACATCGACGGCAGGATGTCGGTGCGCCAGGTGCGCGCGTTCCCCTGCGCCGACAGAAGGTGCGTGTTCGCGGCGCCCAGCGCGTCGATCGCCGGCCTCATCGCCGCCTGCTCGTCACTCGTCATCCTGTTGAGCAGGTTGTTCATCACGTCGACGTCGAACGGCAGCGCCTTCTCGACCATGCTCGCGTACGCCTGGACGAGCAGCCCGGGCGACACGATGTCGCGGACGGTCGCGCTCACCGACGAAGTCGCGGGCGTGGCTGTGGTCGTGGTGCTCATGGGACCCCCGTGGCGTTGTGCTCGGCTCCTGGTGGGCCGGGCGTGGACCACCATTGAGTCCCTGCGGGGTGGCCGCGTCAACGACGCGACGTCAATTCGTCTCACCCCCAAAACGCCGTCGTGTTATCGCCTCTCGATCCAGGACATCAGCGGGCGGAGGCGAGCGCCGACTGCCTCGATCGGGTGGGCCTTGCCCTCCTCCGCGAGCTTCGAGTAGACCGGCCGCCCGGCGTCGTCCTCGGCGACCCACTCGCGGGCGAACGCGCCCGTTCGGATCTCGTCCAGGATGCGGCGCATCTCGGCCTTGGTCTCCTCGGTGACGACGCGCGGCCCGCGCGTGTAGTCGCCGTACTCGGCGGTGTCGCTGATCGACCAGCGCATCTTCGACAGGCCGCCCTCGTACATGAGGTCCACGATCAGCTTCAGCTCGTGCAGGCACTCGAAGTACGCGACCTCCGGCTGGTAGCCGGCCTCGACCAGCGTCTCGAACCCGGCCTGCACCAGCGCCGTCGCGCCGCCGCAGAGCACCGCCTGCTCGCCGAACAGGTCGGTCTCGGTCTCCTCGGTGAACGTCGTCCGCAACGCCCCCGCGCGGGTGCCGCCGATGCCCTTCGCGTACGACAGCGCCAGGTCGAGCGCGCCGCCGGTGAAGTCCTGCTCGACGGCGACGAGGCACGGCACGCCGCGCCCCTCCTCGAACTGCCGGCGCACGAGGTGACCCGGACCCTTCGGCGCGACCATCGCGACGTCGACGGTGGCCGGGGGCTCGATGTAGCCGAAGCGGATGTTGAACCCGTGCCCGAAGAACAGCGCGTCGCCCTCGGCCAGGTTCGGCTCGATCGCGTCGCGGTAGAGGTGGCGCTGCACGGTGTCCGGCGCGAGCACCATCACGAGGTCGGCCTCGGCGCACGCGGCGGCGGGGTCGAGCACCCGCAGCGCGGCCTCCTCGGCGGCGGCCCGGCTCTTGGAGCCGGGCGGCAGGCCGACCCGGACGTCCGCGCCGGAGTCGCGCAATGAGAGCGCGTGCGCGTGCCCCTGCGAGCCGTACCCGAGCACCGCGACCCGGCGCGCGCGGATCGGGTCGAGCGACGCGTCGGCGTCGTAGTAGATCTCCGGCATGTCAGGCGGTCCTCTCGGCGGCGCGCAGCGCGCGGTCGGTCATCGAACGGCTCCCGCGCGCGACGGCGACGAGCCCGCTCTGCACCAGCTCCTTGATCCCGAACGGCTCCAGCACCCGGATCAGCGCCTCGAGCTTGTCGGCCGTCCCGGTCGCCTCGACCGTCACCGCGTCGGTGGCGACGTCGACGACCTTGGCGCGGAACAGCGCCACGGTCTCCAGCACGTGCGAGCGCGTGGACTGGTCGGCGCGCACCTTGAGCAGCAGCAGCTCCCGCTGCACGGAGGCGGCGGGGTCGAGCTCCACGATCTTGATGACGTTGACGAGCTTGTTGAGCTGCTTGGTCACCTGCTCCAGCGGCAGGTCCTCGACGTTGACGACGATCGTCATGCGCGAGACGTCGGCGTGCTCGGTCGGGCCGACCGCGAGCGAGTCGATGTTGAAGCCGCGCCGCGAGAACAGCCCCGCGACCCGCGCGAGGACGCCTGGCCTGTTCTCGACCAGCACGGAGAGGGTGTGCCGGCTCATCCTTCCGACCCCTCGGAGAAGTCCGGGCGCATGTCGCGGGCGTACTGGATCTCGGAGTTCGAGGTGCCGGCGGGCACCATCGGCCACACCTGCCCGTCCTGGCCGACCCGGAAGTCCACGACGCACGGCACGTCGTCCACCGAGAGCATCTTCTCGATCGTCGCGTCCACGTCGCCCGGCGTCTCGCAGCGCAGCCCGACGCAGCCGTACGCCTCCGCGAGCTTCACGAAGTCGGGGACGTAGCGCAGGTCGGTGTTGGAGTAGCGCGAGCCGTAGAACAGCGTCTGCCACTGCCGCACCATGCCGAGGCTGCCGTTGTTCACGACGGCGACCTTGATCGGGATGCCCTCGACTGCGCAGGTGACGAGCTCCTGGTTGGTCATCTGGAAGCAGCCGTCGCCGTCGATCGCGACGACCAGCGCGTCGGGGCGGCCGACCTTGGCGCCCATCGCGGCCGGGACGGCGTAGCCCATCGTGCCGAGGCCGCCGGAGTTGAGCCAGGTGTACGGGTGCTCGTACGAGATGAACTGCGACGCCCACATCTGGTGCTGCCCGACGCCGGAGACGTAGATCGCGTCGGGGCCGCAGATCGCGCCGATCCGCGACACGACGTGCTGCGGCGCGAGCGAGCCGTCCTCCGGCTCGGCCCAGCCGAGCGGGTAGTGCTCCCGGTAGCGGTCGAGCTCGGCCCACCACTCCTCGAGGTCGGGCTTCGGCTGCCCCTGCGCCGCGACGACGAGGTCGGCGATGACCTCGCGGGCGTCGCCGACGATCGGCACGTCGGCGGTGCGGTTCTTGCCGATCTCGGCCGGGTCGATGTCCGCGTGCACGACCGTCGCGTCGGGCGCGAACGTCGAGAGCTTGCCGGTCACCCGGTCGTCGAAGCGCGCGCCCAGCGCGACGATCAGGTCCGACTTCTGCAACGCCATGACGGCCGCGACGGTGCCGTGCATGCCCGGCATCCCGAGGTGCTGCGGGTGGCTGTCCGGGAACGCCCCGCGGGCCATCAGCGTCGTGACGACCGGGATGCCGGTCAGCTCGGCGAGCACCCGCAGCTCCGCGGCCGCGCGCGCCTTGAGGACGCCGCCGCCGACGTAGAGGACGGGGCGCTTCGCGCCGGCCATCAGCGCCGCCGCCTGCGACACCTGCTTGCCGTGCGGCTTCGACGCGAACCGGTAGCCGGGCAGGTCCAGCGTGGCCGGCCACTCGTACGGCGCCGTCGACTGGAGGATGTCCTTCGGCACGTCGACGAGGACCGGGCCGGGCCGTCCCGTCGAGGCGATGTGGAACGCCTCCGCGATCGTCCGCGGGATGTCCCGCGCGTCCTGCACGAGGTAGTTGTGCTTGGTGATCGGCATCGTGATGCCGCAGATGTCGGCCTCCTGGAACGCGTCGGTCCCGATGGCCGACGACGGCACCTGACCGGTGACCGCGACGATCGGCACGGAGTCCATGTACGCGTCCGCGATCGGCGTGACGAGGTTCGTCGCGCCGGGGCCGGACGTCGCCATGCAGACGCCGACCCGGCCGGTCGCCTGCGCGTACCCCTCCGCCGCGTGGCCCGCGCCCTGCTCGTGCCGGACGAGGATGTGCCGCAGCCCGGGGGCGTCCATGAGCGGGTCGTACGCCGGGAGGATCGCGCCGCCGGGGATGCCGAAGACGACCTCCGCGCCGGCCTGCTGCAGGGCCCGGACCAGGCTCTGCGCTCCGGTCAGCTCTTCCATGCCCACGACCTTCCTCGTTCTCGCCCAGGGAAAGAAAAAACCTCCCGCGGGGACCGCGAGAGGCTGAGCGCGCCGGCGTTGCCGGGGCGCTCTACGTGCGTACGACCTGGGTCGGGTGCATGCGGGCCACTATGCCACGCGCGCGCCGCGGCGCGTCAAGGGATGCGGAACGTCGCGTCCGACGACGCCATGTCGACCGCACCGCTGCCCGGCAGGCCGGTCTGCGCGGCGACGGCGGACCAGACCTCCTGGGACTCGTAGCCGAGCGCCGGGTCGGAGACGGCGGTGTACGCCGTCAGGTCGCGCAGCACCGCGCCGCGGCGCAGCCGGACCGGCGCGAACGGCAGCACGAACGTGAGCACGTCCCCGGCGACGGAGTACGCCACCTCGAACCGCTCGTCCCCGAGACACTCGGCGTCGCCGAGCGTGCCGTTCGGGAACGCCTGCACGTACACCTCGCCGCAGGCCGGCGACGTGAACGTCACCTGGTGCGACACGAGCGGGTCGGGCGCGCCGGCGTACGTCACCGCGACCGCGAGCGCGCGGCGCGCGCCGGCGCCGCGGGCGGAGAACTGCACGGACACGATGTCCGCGCCGGGCGAGCCGGTCAGCGCGTCGCCGCGCGGGTCGGTCACCTGCGGCGCGGCGTGCGCGGGGAGCGCGAGCAGCAGCGACGCGGCGAACGCGACGGCGGGCACGCGGAGCACGGGGGTCCTTCCGAGGGGGTCGCCGGTGATCTTCGCGACGGGCGGCGGCGTTCCTGCTACGCGGTGGCCGCCTCGGCGACGACGGTGCCGCGGGCGATGACGCCCGCGAGCTCGGCCGGCGGCAGCGGGCGGGCGAACAGGTACCCCTGGCCGTACGCGCAGCCCATCGCGCGCAGCGCGGCGAGCTGCTCCGGCTCCTCGATGCCCTCGGCCACGGTGTCGAGGCCGAGGTCGCGGCCGATGCCGACGATCGCGCCGGTGAGCGACGTCAGCTCGGCCTCGGTGCCGATGCCCTTCACGAACGACCGGTCGATCTTGAGGATGTTGACCGGCAGCCGGCGCAGGTAGTTCAGCGACGAGTAGCCGGTGCCGAAGTCGTCCACCGCGAGCCGGACGCCCAGCTCGCGGAGCAGGTGCAGCTTCGCGATCGTGCGGTCGGCGTCGTCCACCAGCATCGACTCGGTGATCTCGAGGACGAGGTCCGCGGGCCGCAGGCCGGTGGCGCGCAGCGTCTTCGCCACGTGCTCGGCGAGCCGCGGCGCCTGGAGCTGGCGCGCGGAGATGTTCACCGAAAGCCGCAACGGCGTGCCGCTCTCGCGCTGCCACCGGGCGACCTGGCGGCACGCCTCGGTGAGCACCCAGCGGCCGACCGGCACGATCAGCCCGGACTCCTCGGCGACCGAGATGAAGTCCAGCGGCGGCACCAGCCCGCGGGTCGGGTGCTCCCAGCGCAGCAGCGCCTCGACCCCGATCAGCGAGCCGTCGCGCAGGTCGACGATCGGCTGGTAGTGCAGGCGGAGCTCGTTGCGGACGACAGCGTGCCGCAGGTCGTTCTCGACCGCCATGCGCTCGATCGCGGCGGCGTGCATGTCGGGCTCGAAGATCTCGCAGCGGTTCTTGCCGTTCGCCTTGGCGCGGTACATCGCGAGGTCGGCGTTGCGCAGCACCTCGTCGGCGTCGTCGTCCGCGCCGGCCAGCGCCAGCCCGATCGACGCCCCGACGAATACCTCGTGCCCGTCCAGCGCGAACGACGTGTGCAGCTCCTCGATGAACCGCGTGGCCACCTGCTGCGCGACGTGCAGCCCCTCCAGCTCCTCGAGCAGGACGGCGAACTCGTCGCCGCCGAGCCGGGCGACGGTGTCCGCCTCACGGACGACCGAGCGCAGCCGCCCCGAGACCGAGCGCAGCAGCGCGTCGCCGACCGAGTGGCCGAGGGAGTCGTTGATGGCCTTGAAGCCGTCGAGGTCGAGGAACAGCACGGCCAGCGTCGAGTGCGTGCGGGCGCGGAGCTGGAGCGCGTGCGCGACCCGGTCGCGGAACAGCGCGCGGTTGGCCAGCCCGGTCAGCGGGTCGTGGAACGCCTGGTGGGTGAGCTGGCGTTCGAGCGCCTTGCGCTCGGAGACGTCGCGCGTGTTGAAGACCAGGCCGCCGATGCTCGGGTGGCCCAGGTGGTTGGTGAGCACCGCCTCGACGTGCATCCAGCGGCCGTCCGCGTGCCGGTAGCGGCACTCGATCAGCCGCGAGCCGCCGGTCGCGATCGTCTCGGCGACCTCGGTCTTGACCCGCGCGGCGTCCTCGGGGTGCACGAGGGCGGCCAGCTTCGTGCCGACGAGGTCGCCGAAGTCGTAGCCGAACACCTGGTGCAGCGCCGGCGAGATGAACCGGATCGTCCCGTCGCGCTCGCAGATCGTGAGGACGTCGGTCGACTCCTGGACGAGCGAGCGGAAGTGCTCCTCGCGCTCCTGCGCCTCGCGCATCGCCTTCGCGAGCGAGCGGGTGAGCCGGGCGTTGTCGGCGACGCCGAGCACCTGCCGCGCGACGACCAGCACGACGACGCTGGCGCCGATCACCGTGGCGGTGCCGTCGAGGCCGCCGCGCGCGAAGCCCGACCACAGCGCCACCGACGCGGCGACGCCGAGCGGGACGTACGGCAGCCACGACAGCGAGCGGGAGGCGGGCCGGGCCTTCTCGTCGCCGGCCGCGACGGTGGGCGCGACCGCGGACAGCGCCATGAGCAGCCCGCCCGCGAACCACCCGAGATCGGTCAGGGCGCCGGAGCGGTACGTCTCGTTCATCGTCTGCACCGCGAACGCGCTGTCCGCGACGACGAAGCCGAGCAGACCGCCGGCGAGCAGCAGCGGCTGCGCCTTGGCGCGGCCGGGCAGCCGGGCGATGACGCTCAGCGCGACCGTCGCGAGCAGCACGTCGGTGACCGGGTAGAGCACCGCGATAGCGGCGGCGAGCGGCGTGTCGCCGCCGGCCTCGTACGCCGGGCCGAGCACCGTCGGCCAGGACAGGAACAGCAGCGCGCCGCCGATGAGCAGCCCGTCGAGACCGATGCGCAGCCGCCCGCGCCCGTCGCCGGGCGCCTCCGGGAGCATCAGCGTGGCGAGCCCGACGAGCGGCACGAACGCCAGGTAGCCGACGTCGGCGAGCGAGGGGAACGGCGCGTCGCGGCCGAGCAGCAGCTCGTAGACCGCCCACAGCGTCTCGCCGACCGCCCACGCGGCGCCGGCCGCGCCGAGCAGCGCGAGGTGGCGGCGCCGGCGGCGGGTGCGGGCGCGCAGCGCCGCGTGCAGGCCGGTCGCGGCGAGCGTGACGGCGGCGCCGAGGCAGGCCAGGTCCGAGACGACCACGCCGGCCCGGCCGTGGGACGCGGGCGTGACCGACCACAGGACGAACGCCACCGTCGCGACGGCGGTGGCCACCGCCCCGCGCCGGAACTCGTACCCAGCCCGCACGAACCCTCCCCGTCCGTACATCGGCGCGCGGGGCGCGGGCTGGAGAGCGCCGACGGGCCGTTCGGCCTAACCCTTTCGGGCTATTGAGTGACCGCGCCTTGCGCCGCCGACGACACCAGCTTCGCGTACTTCGCGAGTGCGCCCCGCTCGTAACGCGGCGGGAGCGGCTGCCACTCGGTACGGCGGCGGCGCAGCTCGTCGTCGCCGACCAGCAGGTCGAGGCGGCGGTTCGGGACGTCGAGGACGATCCGGTCGCCGTCGCGGACGAGCGCGATCGGCCCGCCGTCGGCCGCCTCCGGCGCGACGTGGCCGACGCAGAGCCCGAACGTCGCCCCGCTGAACCGGCCGTCCGTCAGCAGCGCGACGTCGCTGCCGAGCCCGGCGCCCTTCACGGCGGCGGTGACCGCGAGCATCTCGCGCATCCCGGGCCCGCCCTTCGGCCCCTCCCACCGGACGACCAGCACGTCGCCGGCGCGGGCGTGCCCGCCGGTGACGTACTCCATCGCGCCGGCCTCGCCGTCGAAGACCCGCGCGGTCCCCTCGAACACCAGCGCGTCCATGCCCGCCGTCTTCACGACCGCGCCGTCCGGGGCGAGCGTGCCGCGCAGGATGCCGAGCCCGCCGGTCGCGTGGATCGGGCGGTCCAGGGGCCGCACGACCTCGCCGTCGGGCGCCGCCTCGATGCCGGACAGGTTCTCCGCGACGGTGCGGCCGGTGACGGTCAGCGCGTCGCCGTCGAGCAGCCCGGCGTCGAGCAGGTGGCGCATCACGACCGGCACGCCGCCCACCGCGTCCACGTCCGTCATGACGTAGCGGCCGAACGGCTTCACGTCGGCGAGGTGCGGCACCTTGCGGCCGATCCGGTCGAAGTCGTCGAGGTCGAGCTCGACCCGCGCCTCGTGCGCGATCGCCAGCAGGTGGAGGACGGCGTTGGTCGAGCCGCCGAGCGCCATGACCACGGCGACGGCGTTCTCGAACGCGCTCTTGGTCAGGATCCGGCGGGCCGTGATCTCCCGCTCCACCAGCGCCATGACGGCCTCGCCGGAGCGGACCGCGTAGTCGCTGCGCCGGCCGTCCGGCGCGGGCGGTGACGCGCTGCCGGGCAGCGCCATGCCGAGCGCCTCGGCGGCCGACGCCATGGTGTTCGCGGTGAACATGCCGCCGCACGAGCCCTCGCCAGGGCAGGCGGCCCGCTCGATCTCGCCCAGACGCTCGCGGGTGATCTTGCCGAGCGCGCAGGCGCCGACCGCCTCGAACACGTCCTGGATCGTCACGGCGGTGCCGTCCGCCAGGTGGCCGGGCAGGATGCTGCCGCCGTAGAGGAACACGCTCGGCACGTCGAGCCGGGCGGCGGCCATCAGCATCCCCGGCAGGCTCTTGTCGCAGCCGGCGAGGAGCACCGCGGCGTCGAGACGTTCGGCGTGCATCACCAGCTCGACCGAGTCGGCGATGACCTCGCGGCTGACCAGGCTCGCGCGCATCCCCTCGTGGCCCATCGAGATGCCGTCGCTGACCGCGATGGTCGTGAACTCCAGCGGGAACCCGCCCGCCGCGCGCACGCCGCGCTTCGCGTCCTTGGCCAGCCGGTCGAGCGGGAGGTTGCAGGGGGTGACCTCGTTCCACGACGAGGCGACGCCGACCTGCGGCCGGTCCCAGTCGTCGTCGGTCATGCCGACCGCGCGGAGCATCGCCCGGGCGGGCGCGCGTTCGTCCCCCTGCGTCACCTCAGCGCTGCGTCGCATGACCCGAACCCTATGCTCGGCCCGACGATGACCCGCGCCCGCCGCCTCGCCGCGGCCGCCCTGGTGCCCGCCCTGCTCGCGGGTGCCGTCGCCGTGCACGACTCCCGGCGCCGGGTCGTCGAGGGGGGCCGGCTGGACGGGCACGAGTGGGCCGTCGTCGCGTCGCGCGGGTTCCACGGGACGTGCCTCGTGCTCGAGGTGGACGGCGCGGTGACCTCCGGCGGCTGCGGGTTCGGCCCGGGCGAGCCGGACGCGACGGGAGCGGTCGCGGGGCGGACCGTGCTGTTCGGCCCGGCGCCGCGCGGCGCGCGGCGTTCGCCGTGGTCGACGTGGTGGCCGGCGTCGACGTCCGGGTGCGCACCCGGCCGCTGACCTGGGTGCCGCGGCAGCGGGTCTACGTCGCGCTCTTCCCGGCAAGGTTCCCGTACGGCGCGACGTCGTTCGAGGACTCCGACGGGGAGGTCCTCCGGTGAGCACGTTCGACTTCACCAGCGGCGACGGCACCCGCATCCGCGGCTGGTGCAACGACGCCACCGGCCCCGCCGTCGTCGTGGCGAACGGCCTCGGCTCGCCGCCCACGTCGTGGCCGACGCTGGTCACGCGGGACAGCGAGTTCCGCGCGTACACCTGGTACTACCGGGGCTCCGGCGGCTCCGCCCGCCCCGCCGACCCGTCGCGCATCGCGGTCGCCGACCACGTCGGCGACCTGCTCGCGCTGATGGACGCGCAGGGCGTCGAGCGGGCCGTCGTGGCGTGCTGGTCGATCGGCGTGAACGTCGCGTTCGAATTCGCCGAGCGCCACCCCGACCGGGTGTCCGGGCTGCTCGCCGTCGCGGGCGTGCCGGGCGGGACGTTCCGCGCGATGTTCGGCCCGCTGAAGCGCGCGCCGCGGCTGCGCCACGCCGCTGCGGTCGGCGTGACACGCGGGCTGCGGCTCGCCGGGCCGGTGCTCGACCGGGTCGCCGACGCGGTGCCGGTCAACCGCACGACGGCGTGGCTCGTCCGGCACACCGCGATGTCGCCGGAGGCGACGCCGGAACGGATCATCCCGACGTTGGAGGAGTTCCGGCGGCACGACTTCCGCTGGTACTTCACGCTCGCCGTGGCGATGGCCGAGCACCAGCCGATGGACCTCGCGTTCGTCCGCTGCCCGACGACGCTCGTCGCCGGCTCGCGCGACATCGTGACGTCGCGGCACGACATGCGCCGCGCCGCCGAGCGCATCCCGCACGCCCGGCTCGTCGTGCTCGACGGCACGCACTTCCTGCCGTTGGAGAAGCCGTACGAGCTGACCTCGCTGCTGCGCGAGCTGGTGGCCGAGGTCTCCTAGACCGTCGTCCCGACCGGCTGGTCGAGGGTGATCTCGGCCGGTCGGATGTCGGCGACGCTCGCCGGCGGGACGAGCCGCACCTGCGCGCGGTCGATGCGGGTGGCGTCGTAGCGGAAGTTCGCGACGCCCGCGTTCCAGCCCTCGTCCAGCAGCATGTCCAGCTCGAACGTCGGCGCGATCCCCGACACGGGCAGCGTCCCGGGCGGGAAGCCGATCGCGTGGACGAGGACGTTCGTCGGGCTCGCGGCATCAGGCCGAGGTAGGTGAACGTCCCGCTGACGGTCGCCGCGAAGCGCGGGCTCCCCGGCGCCGTCGCCTGGGTGATCCCGGCCGCGCCGCTGACGGTGCGGTCCGGGGTCGAGACGGCGAGCCGCAGGTGCAGCGTCGGCGCCCCGGCCAGACCGGTGCTGATCTCGTAGGCCGCGATGAACAGGCCGATGCTCTCCTCGCCCAGGAGGGCTCCCTCGTCAGGTGCGGCCGTCCCCCGGCCGCGTACCGGACCGGCTCAAGACCTGCGCGCGACGGAGCGCGAGGGTCCGCCCGCCACAGTTCGCGTCAGCGGCGCGGGGCGAGCCGCCGCCGGGCGGCCAGGACGCCGGCCGCGGCGGCCAGCGCGAGGAGGGCGTACGGCGTCCGCGCCGTGCCGCGGGCGGACGACACCGGCCGCGCCGCGACCGAGCGCCCGGCGTTCGGCAGCGTCGCGGGGACGGCGGCGGCCTCACCGTGCGGGCGCGGCCTGGGCGGCTTCTTCTTGGGCGCCCGGGGCGGCAGCGGCGGGTCGGGGATCGGGAGCTCGCGACGCACCATCTCGGCGTTGTTGCGCTCGATGATCGGGGCGAGCCGCTCGGGCACCGGCGCGCCGACGAACACCTGGCGCCCGACCGACGGCGTGAGGCCCTTCGCGGTCCGCTTGTTCACGAACAGCCAGTACGGCCCGGGCACCGCGACGTTCGCCGACGGCGGCGTCGCGACGGTCACCGTGTTGCCGTCGCGGCGCACGATCGGCAGCTCGACCACCTTCTGGTCGGCGTTGATCAGGTGGGTCAGCGACGGGTTGCGCACGATCACCACGCTCGCCACGTCGCGCGCGTCGTGGAGCTGGATCGTCGTCGTGCGGCCGTACCGCTGCGACAGGTCGTAGTCCGTGATCACCGGCCGCTGGCCGTAGAACAGGTTCGGCGGCGTGAACACCTCGAACGACGGGTCACGGAACGCGTCCGACAGGCCGGCGACCTCGCGCCCCTCGTTGAACGGGACCGCGTAGCCGGTGTTGATCGGCGCGTGCCCGCCGACGAGGACGCGGCCGTCCTGCAGCAGGATCGCGCTGTTGTGGTACGTCCGACCCTTGCGCGCCGACGCGAGCGGGCGCCACTTCTTGGTCGCCGGGTCGAACAGCTCGGCCTGCGTCACCGGCGCGCCGCTGCCGGGGCCGACGACCTCGTCGCGGTCGGCGCCGGAGAACGCCAGCACCTCGCCGGTGGGCAGCGTGACGCCCGTCGAGTACCAGCGGCCGTTCGCCATCTCGCCGGTCGCCTCGCTCGACCACTCGGTGAGGCCGTTCGCCACGTCGACGGTGTTGAGCGTCGACGTGCTGGTCCCGAGGTACGTGCCGGGCGTGACGCCGTAGACGCCGCCGGCCGAGAGGAACTGCGCGCGCGTGTACGGCGGCTTCAGCGTGAGCTGCTGCGAGAACGCCGAGCCGCGGAAGCCCTGCAGCGCCGGCCCGAACTTCGGCAGCCCGAGGTCGCTCCACGTCTGCGACGCGGGGTCGTAGACGGCGGCCATGTTCCACAGCGCCTCGTCGTACGACTGCCCGTCCGGGTTGAACGTCTGCCCGGCGGCGTCGTAGTAGACCTTGCCGTTGGGCAGCAGGTGCAGCCGCGGGAACAGCGGCAGCGACCGGTGCGCGGACGCGCGGGTGACCGACCACGTCTCGCTCGCCGGGTGGTACGTCTCGAGCTGCTTGACGTTGGTGCCCGAGTCCTCGGGGCGGTCCGGGTAGACGGGCTTGATGAGCTTCGTGACGCCGGACGCGACGAGCACGTCGCCGTTCGGGAGCGTCACCAGGCTCGGGTACCAGCGGCCGTAGCGCATCCGGCCGCGCGCGTTGCGCCACGTGTCGGTGACCGGGTCGAACAGCCGCGTCGCCTTCAGTCCCTCCAGCTCCGACAGGCCGTACGGCACGCCGGAGACGCCGGGCTCGAGGTAGTAGCCGGTGCCGCCGACGTTGAGGATCGTGCCGTCGGCGAGCTGCACCTGGTCCGAGCAGAACAGGTCGCCGTCGTTGTCGGTGCGGTCGTTGTTGTGCGGGACGACGGGGAGGTACTCGTCGCCGACGGTGGCGTTCGGCGTGCCCGCGTCGGCCGGCTTCGGCGTGGACCACACGGGACGCCCGGACCGCAGGTCGAGGATGCGGGACAGGTCGTCCTGCGCGACGTTGCCGATCTCGGCGACGGTGTTGACGCGGACGTCCTCCATGCCCTCCAGGCCGTCCCAGTAGAGGACCGTGCCGTCCGCGAGCGCGACCTGCGAGACGGCGGCCGGCTTGCACACCGTGCGGTCCTGCGCGTCCGTCGTGCACTTCGGGCCGGGCTGCTCGAACGGCTGCCCGAACACGCCGACGACGGACGGGTCCTCGGCGGTCGCCGCCGGCGCGAACGCGGCCGGGGCGGCGCTCGCCACCAGGACCAGCGCGAGCGTGGGTGCGATGCGGCGCATGAGCGGACCTCCCTCCCGTCACCGTTCGACGTGGCGGCGGCGTCTCCCTCTCGCGCGCAGCGTGAACGCGATCACTCCGGCGGCCGCCGCGACGGCCGCGGTGCCGGCGACGGCGGCGGTGCGGCCGGCGCCGCCGCGGGCGTCGCCGGTCGGGTGCCACGTCGTCTCGCCGGAGATCGTGGCCGGCTTCCCCGCGACCTCGGCCGGCAGGTCCCACTCGACCATCGTGGTCGGCTCGGTGCGGCGCAGCACCGCGTCGGGCGGGACGCCCGGGGTGTACGCGAGCCGCCGGTCCAGCCAGGTGAGGCTCGGCTCGGCCGCGACCTTGGTCCACCGCGGGCCATCCCCGGGCGCCGGGTCGAGCGGCTCCACCGGCTCGACCGCCTGGCCGCGCAGCGCGCGGTCGTCGCGCCAGGTGGCGCTGCGTTCGTTCACCTCGGCCCCGGCCCGCGACAGCCGGGCGAACGGCGCGCCGTCGATGCCGGTCACGACGAGCGTCCCGCTCCCCCGCCAGCGCAGGAACACGCCGGGCACCCGGCCGTCGAGCACGTCGACGCGGGCGCCGTCCGGCGCGGCCGTCACGCGGGAGCGGAACTGCCCCGTCACCGGCCGGTACTCCACGTGCCCGCGCACCGTGTGCGCCGTCCCGCCCTGGCGCAGCGGCACCGCCCAGTCGGCCAGCCGGACGGTCGTGCGCGACCGCCGCAGCTCGGGCGTGAGGTCGCGGTCGGACTCGTGCAGCCGGTGGTCGAACCACGCCCACGCGCCGCCGTCCGAGACCCGGACCCAGCGCGGCGTGGCGACCGGCGCGGGCGGCCGCGGGAACGGCGTCAGCGACGCGCGCCAGTCGGCCGACGCGACGTCGGCCTCGACGCCGTCCTTCGCGATGCGCAGGAACGGCCGCCCGTCGCGGCCGAGCACCTCGACCGGCGTGGCGGTGGCGTTGAGGACGAGGAGCTGGTCGGCGATGCCGGCGCGGACCTCGACGACGACGTCGTCGAGCGGCGGCTCGACCCGGTCGATCCGGGCGTAGATCGTCGGGTGGGTCTGGTGGGCCGCGACCGGCGCGGCCGTCGCGGCGACGAGCGCGAGCGCGGTCGTCAGGAGCACTGCGCGTCCGGCCACGGCGGACATTGTGGCGCCGAATACCACCGCCGCCGTGGCCGGACGAACGCGTGCGTTACACCTGGGTGTAGCAGACCCGCGCGCCGCCCTCGACCAGGAGGCCGCTGGCGACGAGGCCGGTGTCGACGACCTCCACGCGGAGCGTGTTCACGCCGGTGTTGAACGTGCCGGTCCAGTGCAGCGGGGTGAGCGTCTGGTAGGAGCCGGCGGTCGGGATGAGCGTGCCGTTCAGGTAGAAGCGCGCGGTGTCGTCCGCGGCCCAGCGCAGGTCCAGGTCCTGGTACGTCGCGCCGGGGCTGACGTTGAACTCCACCTCGTAGGCGTACGTACGGACCGTGCCGAGCGATCCGGTACGCGGGTCGGGACGTTCGTGGATCCAGTTCGCCGTCGTGAGCTGGTCGAACCAGCCCGGGTACGCCGAGACGGAGTACGCGTCGGGGAATGTCCAGTTGGTCACGCTGTGCCACTTGGAGTCCACGGCGCCGATCGCGTCGCGGATGCCGTTGTGCGAGCCGGTGTCCAGGCGGATCGGCGCCGGCGCGTACGTCGTGTAGCCGGTCGTCGAGACCCGGACGCAGATGCCCGGCTCGACCCACGCCACCTGGCAGCCGCTGTAGCCGCCGCGGACGAGCAGGCCCGTCGCGACGCCGTAGTCGGTGACCTCGGCGGTGAGGTGGTTGACGCCGGTCTTGAACGCCGTCCCGGTGTAGGCGAACGGCCACTCCTGCGTGAACGCGGTCGAGCCGGCGCTGACGATGGTCCCGATGACGGTGCCGTTGAGGCGCAGGATCACGTCGTTGTCGGCGGCGACGCGCAGGTCGAGCCGGTTCAGGTACGACTGCGCCGGCACCGTGAACGCCGCGTCGAACACCGTCGTCGAGCCGCCGACCGGCAGCGCGACGCCGACCGACGTGCCGGCCAGCCTGATGCTGTCGACGCTCGTCGTGACCGCGTCGGGCGGCACCACCTCGACCGGCTGGAGCCCGACGCTGATCGTCGCCGGCGTGCCGGTGCTGGTGTAGTCGGTGCGCGAGTTGATCCAGTTGCCGGACGCGGGCGCGATCCAGGCCGGGTGCTTCGCGATGCTGTACGCGTCGTCCGGCGCCTTCGCCGGGATCGTCCACGTGTCGTCGACCTGCGTGTACGGGATCGGCGAGCCCGTCGCGTCGTCGCGGCCGGTCGTCAGGTCGCTGGCGACGGTCGCCACCCGAACCGACAGGCGGTCGGTGTCGGCGGAGATGTCGCAGCGGCTGAGCTCGACCGGACCGATGGGCTCGGCCGCGCTCGCGCCGGCGGCGGTCACGACGGGTGCCGTGATCGCCGCCACCGCTAACGCGGTACTGATGGTGCGACGTAGTCGCATGGGTGGATCCCCCTCCTGTGGTGAGTCGGACGCCCGACACACGCGCGAGGGGGGCGGTGCTTACCTGTGCTATCCGGCGAAGATCGCGGTGACGGCGTCGTACACGTTCTGCGTCGGGGGCTTCAGCGGGCTGGCGCTGTAGGTGGCGTTCGCGGTGACCGCGACGTCCGTGCCGTCCGTCGCGATCCCGGCGGCGGCCAGCGCGTCGCCCGGCCGCCCGTCGAGCCGCGTCCGCCAGCCGGCCCCGCCGGTCGCCAGGTCGTACGCCACGACCTGGACGTGCGCGAGCGACGTGTACGGGACGAGCGGGACGTCCGTCGTGACGACGTACGCCGTGCCGCCCGCGACCGCCAGCCCCTTGCCGTAGTCGTCGTGGCGCGGGGCGCCGTGCAGCGCCTGCCACCGCGCCGCGCCGGTGGCGGCGTCGTACGCCACGGTGCCGGCGTCGTTGCCGTCGTCGGCGCTCGCCGCCGTGGCCTGCCCGGTGACGACGACGGTGCCGCCGTGTACCGCGACGGAGTCCGGCGAGTTGAACCCGCCCCGCCCGCCGGACCACCGGCTCGCCCACCGCTGCGCGCCGTCGGCGGCGGCGTAGGCGACGGTGGCGTAGTCGTAGCCGGCGCCGGACGTGCCGGCCCACGAGTCGCCGGTGACGTAGAACGTGTCGGCGTCCGCGGCGATCGCCATCGCGCGGTCGGACTTGTGCGCGCCGACGCCGTCGTAGCGGCGCACCCACCGCTGCGCGCCGGTGGCGGCGTCGTAGGCGACGGTCGCGTAGTCGGCGTCGAACTCCACCGTGCCGTCGCTCCAGCCGGTCACCGCGACCGTGCCGCCGGCCAGCGCGATCCCGAACGGCGCGTCCTGCCCGGTGCTCCTCGGCCCGGCGTACGTGCTCGTCCAGGCGATCGCGCCGGTGGCGGCGTCGTAGGCGAGCGTCACGTAGTCGAGCCCGCCGCCCGCGGGCGTCGTGACGCCCGTGACGTAGACGCGGGTCGCGTCGGCGACGATGCCCTTCGAGCCGTCTGTGCCGTTCGGCAGGTTGTCCCAGTGCGTCGTCCAGAGGATCGCGCCGCTCGCCGCGTCGATCGCGGTGGTCGTGAGGACCGAGTCGGTCGCGCCGACGACGTAGCCGTCGTACGCGGCGCCGCTGAGGTACAGCCGCGCGCCGTCCGGCGAGAGCGTGGCGTTGTGCACGCTGAGGTAGTGCCGGTGCGCCTGCGTCGTGGTCCAGCGCGTGGCTCCGGTCGCCCGGTCGGCGGCGACGACGAGCGTCGTGGCCTTGCTGGCGTAGGCGTCGCGAGTGTCGTGGGCGACGTCGCGGACGACGGTGAAGACGGTGGTGTCGTTGACGAGCACCTGCTGCGCGAACTGGTCGGACCGGTACGGCGGCGCGATCGTGGCGTCGTCGTACGTCGCCGCCCAGCGCTCGCAGCGTTCGAGGCCCGCGGGGACGCAGGCGCCGGGCTGGTGGGCGTAGGCGGGGGTGGGCAGGGTCGTGGCCGTGGTGACGGCAAGCGCGATCAGCGCGAGGGGCATCCGCATGGCGGAGGTGTTACGCCGCGCCCGCCGCGCGACCTGCCGCGGGTCGCGGAACGAGCCGCGCAGAGGCAGCACGCCCGGGAGAAGCGAACTTTGAAGATCACCACGCGGGCGTGCGTTCGGTGGGCTGCACAGTTGGGGCGAAGGCCGGACGTAGGCAGCGGCCGGGCTACGCCCCGCCCAGCCGTTCCAGGATCAGCCGGTTGACGGTGGCGGCGTTGGCCTGGCCGCGCATCGCCTTCATCACCGCGCCCACCAGCGCGCCCGCGGCGGCGACCTTGCCGTCGCGGACCTTCTGCGCGATGTCCGGGTTCGCGGCGATCGCCTCGTCCACGGCCGCCGCCAGCGCGCCCTCGTCCG
Organism: Mycobacteriales bacterium; assembly: GCA_036382875.1. Lineage (GTDB taxonomy): Bacteria > Actinomycetota > Actinomycetes > BP-191 > BP-191 > BP-191. The sequence goes on along the minus strand of DASVPJ010000011.1, from coordinate 51,823 downwards.
ACACCTGGCGCAGGCCGCGCGCCGCGATCACCGCGTCCGGCGGCTCGCCGGTCTCGATGACCCCGGCGAACACCTCCTTAGCCAGCGTCGACGACAGGTCGCCCGCCGCCACCAGCGCGACCACCCGCGCGACGGCCTCCGGCGAGACGCCGAGGTCGCCTGCCGGAACCCCCGCCGCGTTGGCCCGCGCCTGCAGGTCGCCCAGCCACCAGTTGCGCGCCTCCGCCGCCGGGGCGCCCGCCGCGACGGTCGCGAGGACGAGGTCCAGCACGCCCGCCCGCGACATCGCCGCGACGTCGGTGTCCGGCAGCCCCAGCTCGCCGACGAGCCGCGCGCGCCGCGCCGACGGCAGCTCCGGCAGTGCCGAACGCAGCGACGCCACCCACTCCCGCGACGGCGCGACCGGGACGAGGTCGGGCTCCGGGAAGTACCGGTAGTCCTGCGCCTCCTCCTTCGAACGCCCCGCGGTCGTCGTGCCGCTGTTCTCGTGGAAGTGCCGCGTCTCCTGGACGATCCGCTCGCCGGCCTCGAGCCGCGCCGCCTGCCGCCCGATCTCGTGCCGGACCGCGCGCTCGACGGAGCGCAGCGAGTTGACGTTCTTCACCTCGGCGCGGGTCCCGAGCGACGACGACCCGCGCGGCCGCAGCGACACGTTGACGTCGCAGCGCAGCGACCCCTCCTCCATCTTCACGTCGGAGACGCCGAGCGCGCGCAGGATGTCGCGCAGCTCGGTGACGTACGCGCGCGCCGCCTCCGCCGAGTGGATGTCCGGCCGCGTGACGATCTCGACCAGCGGGATTCCCGCGCGGTTGTAGTCGACCAGCGAGTAGTCGGCGCCGTGGATGCGCCCGGTCGCGCCGCCGACGTGCAACGACTTGCCGGTGTCCTCCTCGAGGTGGACGCGCTCGATCCCGACGCGCTCGCCGCCGATGTCGATCCAGCCGTCGAAGCACAGCGGCTCGTCGTACTGGCTGATCTGGAAGTCCTTCGGCATGTCCGGGTAGAAGTAGTTCTTCCGCGCGAACCGGCACCACTGGGCGATCGAGCAGTTCAGCGCGAGGCCGATCATCACGGTGTAACGGATCGCCGCCTCGTTCGCGACCGGCAGCGAGCCGGGCAGCCCGAGGCAGACCGGGCAGACCTGCGTGTTCGGCTCCGCGCCGAACTCCGTCGCGCAGCCGCAGAACATCTTCGAGGCGGTGCCGAGCTCGACGTGGGTCTCCATGCCGATGACCGGCTCCCACTTGGCCAGCACGTCGTCCAGGACAGCGGTCACAGCGCCGGAGCCTCCCAGGGTCCACCGGACGCGGCCTCGTACGCCGCCGCCACCCGGTACATCAGGTCGTCGCGCATCGCCGGCGCCATCACCTGCAGGCCGACCGGCAGCCCGTCGTCCGGCGACAGCCCGCACGGCACCGACAGGGCCGCGCCGCCGGACAGGTCCGACGGGATCGTGCAGAGGTCCGCGAGGTACATCGCCAACGGGTCCTCGATGCGTTCGCCGATCCGGAACGCCGTCGTCGGCGTGGTCACGGACACGAGCACGTCGACGTCGGCGAACGCCGTGTCGAAGTCGCGCGTGATGAGCGTCCGGACCTTCTGCGCCTGGCCGTAGTACGCGTCGTAGTAGCCGGACGAGAGCGCGTAGGTGCCGAGGATGATGCGCCGCTTCACCTCGGGCCCGAAGCCCGCGGCGCGGGTCAGCGCCATGACCTCCTCGGCCGAGCGCGTGCCGTCGTCGCCGGCCCGCAGGCCGTAGCGCATCGCGTCGAACCGGGCGAGGTTGGAGGAGCACTCCGACGGCGCGATCAGGTAGTACGCGGGCAGCGCGTAGCCGAAGTGCGGGCACGACACCTCGACCACCGTCGCGCCGAGCCCCTCCAGGACGTCGACCGCCTCGCGGAAGCGGCTCTCCACGCCGGGCTGGTAGCCCTCGCCGGAGAACTCCTTGACCACGCCGATCCGCATGCCGCGGACGTCGGCCTGCCGCGCTGCCTCGACCACCGGCGGCACCGGCGCGTCGATCGACGTCGAGTCCATCGGGTCGTGACCGCCGATGACGGCGTGCAGCAGCGCCGCGTCGAGCACGGTGCGCGCGCACGGCCCGCCCTGGTCCAGCGACGAGGAGAACGCCACCAGGCCGTAGCGCGAGACGCCGCCGTACGTCGGCTTCGCGCCCACCGTGCCGGTCACCGCCGCCGGCTGCCGGATCGACCCGCCGGTGTCGGTGCCGATGCCCAGCGGCGCCATGAACGACGCCACCGCGGCGCTCGACCCGCCGCCCGAGCCGCCGGGCACCCGGTCGAGGTCCCACGGGTTGCGGGTCGGGCCGAACGCGCTGTTCTCGGTGGACGAGCCCATCGCGAACTCGTCCATGTTCGTCTTGCCGAGGATGACGACGCCGGCCTCCTTGAGGCGGCGGGTGACGGTGGCGTCGTACGGCGGGCGCCAGCCCTCGAGGATCTTCGAGCCGCACGTGGTCGGGACGCCCTCGGTGCAGAACACGTCCTTCAACGCCAGCGGCACGCCCGCCAGCGGCGACAGCGGCTCGCCGGCCGCGCGCGCCGCGTCGACCCGCTCGGCGGCGGCGATCGCGCCGTCGGTGTCGACGTGCAGGAACGCGTGCAGCTTGTCGTCCACCGCGGCGATGCGGTCGAGGTGTGCCCGCGCGACCTCGACCGCCGACGCCTCGCCGGACGCGACCAGTGAGGCGAGCGCGGCGGCGGAGAGCCGCGTGAGGTCGGTCACTCCTCGTCCAGGATGCGCGGGACCCGGAACCGGCCCTGCTCGGCCGCCGGCGCGCCGGCGAGCACCGCGTCCCGGTCGACGGAGGGGCGGACCTCGTCGGGGCGGAACACGTTGGTCAACGGCACCGAGTGACTCGTCGGCGGGATGTCGTCCGCCGCGACCTCGCCCACGCGGGCGACCGCGCCGAGGATGACGTCGAGCTGCGACGCCATGCGGTCCAGCTCGTCGTCGGACAGCGCGAGGCGCGACAGTCGGGCGAGGTGCTCGACCTCGGCTCGGGTGATGGCCATGAGCCGGAGTCTAGGGAGTTCGCGGCGGCGCCCGCGCCGCCGAACGCGCACCGCCGGGGCCGAGACCGGCGGGCGCGAGACGCGGGCGCTCGTTCCGCGGGGCTACGGCTCCAGGAGGTCCCGGACGGTGCAGACGATCTCCGGTGTCAGGTAGCCACCGGCGCACGGGCCCGCGCTGGCGGGGGCCGCGGAGAGCACGACCGGCGCGGCCACGGCCGCGGCGACCGCCAGTCCGGCGAGGCGCTTCGTCACGAGGATCACCCCCATTCCGTCGCCGGGGTGGCCTGGCGCTCCGGGCGACACGGAACGCCGCCGCGCGGGTGGCCCGCGAGGCTGCTCGGGGGGACGGGGACGCAGGCAAGAGCCCGCGCGGGCGCGGGAGGTTCGGGCGGCCTACGAGCGGGCGATGCGGGTGGCCTCGCCGCCGCCGTGCTGCCGGCGGCCGCTGTCCACGACGCGCATCAGCGGAACGCTGTCCCGCGCGGCCAGCCAGTCGGTGACGACGTCGGCCGGGTGCGGGCGCGAGAGGAAGTAGCCCTGCGCCGCGTCGCAGCCGAGGTCGGCGAGGCGCTGCCACGTCTCGGCCGTCTCGACGCCCTCGGCGAGGACGCGCAGGCCGAGGCCGTGCGCCAGGTCGATGGTGGAGCGGACGATCGTCGCGTCCTCGTCGTCCACGTCCATCCGCAGGACGAACGACTTGTCGATCTTGATCTCGGTGACCGGCAGCCGGCGCAGGTACGCGAGCGACGAGTACCCGGTGCCGAAGTCGTCCAGCGAGAGGCGGACGCCGAGGCGGGACAGCGCCGTGAGGTTCTCCATCGCGCGGGCGGGGTCGGCCATGACGACGCGCTCGGTGAGCTCCAGCTCGAGCAGCGACGCCGAGACGCCGGTCTGCGCCAGCGCCTCGCGGACGCGGTCGCAGAACGTGTCGTCGTGCAGGTCGCGCGCGCTGACGTTGACGGCCATCCGGACGTGCAGCCCGGCGTCCTGCCAGGCCGCGGTCTGCCGCAACGCCTGCTGCAGCACGCTCGCGGTCAGCGACTTCATCAGGCCGGTCTGCTCGGCGAGCGGGACGAACGTGTCGGGCGGGAGCAGGCCGCGTTCGGGGTGCTGCCACCGGACGAGCGCCTCGACGCCGGCGACGCGGCCGGTCTCCAGGTCCACCTTCGGCTGGTAGTGCAGGACGAGCTCGCCGTCCTCGATCGCCCGGCGGAGCTGCCCGAACAGCGAGAGCCGCTGCGTGCTGTGCGGGTCGCGCTCGGCGTCGTAGGTCTCGATGCCGCTGCGCGTCTCCTTGGCGTGGTACATCGCGACGTCCGCGCGCTGCATGAGCGCGTCGGCGTCCGTCGCGTGCGCCGGGTACAGCGCGATGCCGATCGACGCCTCCAGGTCGAGCGCGACGTCGTGCAGCACGAACGGCTGGACCAGCGCGGTCCTGATCCGGTCGGCGATCTCCTCCGCCGCGGCGCGGTCCCGGACGAGCGGCAGCAGCACCGCGAACTCGTCGCCGCCGAGCCGCGCCACGGTGTCCTCCGGGCGCAGCACCGACGCGAGGCGCTCGCCGACGTGCAGCAGCAGCTCGTCGCCGACGTGGTGGCCGAGCGTGTCGTTGACGTCCTTGAACCGGTCGAGGTCGAGCAGGAACAGGCCGACCTGCCCGTCCACGCGTTCCGCGTCGCCGATCGCGTCGCCGACCTTCTGCAGCAGCAGCTTGCGGTTGGGCAGGCCGGTGAGCGTGTCGTGCAACGCTTGGTGCTCGCGTTCGAGCGACACCGACGCGTTCTTGTAGACGGCGAACAGCGGCAGCAGCAGCAACGGCAGCAGGCCGACCGAGCGGTCCAGCACGACCACGACGAGCGGCGACAGCGCGAGCAGCGCGGCGGTGGTCAGGCCCTGGTACGCGAGGTCGGAGCGGATCGTCTTCCAGACCGGCTCGTCGGCGTGCAGCGCGATCGCGACGCCCACGAAGACGTCGTTGCAGACGAAGAACACCAGGCCGGCCAGCGCGATCGCCGGCAGGTCGGCGCCGGTGATCGGCAACGGCGACCCGGCCGAGGCGTTGTGGCCGAGCGCGCGGAGCGCGGCGGCGGCCGCGCCGTAGGAGAGCGAGTACTGCGCGACGTTGAAGCCGGTGCGCCACCACGCCTTGCGGTTGGTCCGGTCGGCGACGACCGTCGCGACGGCCTGCATCAGGACGGCGACGCCGATGCCCCAGTGCAGCAGCAGCGCGAACACGAACGTCGTCGACGTCGCGACGCCGTTCTGGTCGCGGCCGGTGAACAGCGGGCGCAGCTCGCCGACGACGAGCAGCGCGGCGGCCATCAGGAACGCCGCGCCCATCGTGCGCACGTCGGAGGGCTGCAGGTGCCGTACCTCGGACAGCGAGTAGAGCAGCCCGCACGCGGTGACCGTCGCCAGGTAGAGCGTGAACGCGGAGAACAGCCCGCGCCCTTGCTCTCGCGAGTCGACCATCGTCCGGGGCTCCTGGGTACGGCGGTATCGCCGCGTCGTAGTCACGGCTCTCGCCGATCATCGGCCCTGACGGGCGATTCTTGAGTGAAGCGAGCGCACGAATCGGCCGAAAACCACTCAGAACGTCACGAACGTCCTCCGGCCGCGGTGGCCCGCGCGGCGTCCGGGCCCTGCTCCAGAAGGACTACGAACCCCGCCTCGTCGAGCACCGGGACACCCAGCTCGACGGCCTTGTCGTACTTGGTCCCCGGCGCGTCGCCGGCGACGACGAACGACGTCTTCTTCGACACCGACCCGCTGACCTTGCCGCCGCGCGTCTGCACCGCCTCCGTCGCGGTGTCGCGGCTGAACGCCTCCAGGCCGCCGGTCAGCACGACCGTCACGCCCTCCAGCGGGCGGGGCCCGGTGTCGACGCGCTCCTCCCGGCCGCGGACGCCGTTCGCGAGCCAGGCGTCCACGACCGCGCGGTGCCAGTCGACCTCCCACCACTGGGCGATCGACTCGGCGATGACCGGCCCGACGCCCTCGACGGCGGCGAGGCGCGCGACGTCGGCGTCGAAGATCTCGCGCAGGTCGCCGATCTCGCGGGCCAGCGCCTGCGCGGCGGTCGGGCCGACGTGGCGGATCGACAGCGCGACGATCACCCGCCACAGCGGGCGCTGCTTGGCGGCCTCGACGCTCTCCAGCAGCTTGGCGGCGTTGGCCTTGAGGCCGCCGTCCTTCTTGGTGAAGAACGCGCAGCGGGCCAGGTCGTCCGCGGTGAGCGCGAAGAGCCCGCCCTCGTCGCGCAGCAGCCCGGCGTCGAGCAGCGCGGCGGCGGCCTCGTAGCCGAGCACCTCGATGTCGAGGGCGCCCCGGCTCGCGACGTGGAAGAGCCGTTCGCGGAGCTGCGCGGGGCAGGACCGCGTGTTGGGGCAGCGCCAGTCCGCGTCACCCTCCCGGGCCGGCGCGAGCGTGGTGCCGCAGGACGGGCAGTCCGGCGGCATGACCCACTCAGGGCGGGTGCGGTGCGCCCGCTCGTCGCCGACCCAGGTGACGACCTCGGGGATGACGTCGCCGGCCTTGCGCACCACGACGGTGTCGCCCGGGCGGACGTCCTTGCGGCGCACCTCGGACTGGTTGTGCAGCGTCGCCCGCGCGACCGTCGAGCCGCTCACCGACACCGGCGTCAGCACCGCGAACGGCGTGGCGCGGCCGGTGCGGCCGATCGCCACCTCGATCCGTTCGAGCGTGGTGTTGACCTCCTCCGGCGGGTACTTGAACGCGATCGCCCAGCGCGGCGCGCGCGACGTCGAGCCCAGGCGGCGTTGCAGGGCGATCTCGTTGACCTTGACGACGACGCCGTCGATCTCGTGCTCGATGTCGTGCCGGTGCTCGCCCCAGTGCGCGACGTACGCGCTCACCTGGTCGAGGTCCTCGACCACGCGCGCGTGTTCCGAGACGGGCAGCCCGAGCTCGCGCAGGACGTCGTACGCGCCGTACTGCGTGTCGAGGTCCACGCCGTCCGCGGCGCCGATGCCGTGCAGCACCAGCTTCAGGCCGCGGCTCGCGGTGACCTTGGGGTCCTTCTGGCGCAGGCTGCCGGCGGCGGCGTTGCGCGGGTTGGCGAACGGCGCCTTCCCGCCCTCGACCAGCGAGGCGTTGAGGTCGGCGAACGCCGCGGCCGGGAAGTAGACCTCGCCGCGCACCTCGAGCAGGCGCGGCGCCTTCGTGAGGCGCTTCGGGACGTTGGCGAGGGTGCGGATGTTGGGCGTGATGTCCTCGCCGACGCGGCCGTCGCCGCGGGTGGCGCCGGTGACCAGCACGCCGTGCTCGTAGACGAGGTCCACCGCGAGCCCGTCGACCTTGAGCTCGCACAGGTACGTCGGGTCGCCCTCGCGCTCGACGCGGTGCGCCCAGGCCGCGAGCTCCTCGTCGGTGAACGCGTTGTCCAGGCTCAGCATCCGCTGCCGGTGCTCGACCGGCGCGAACGTCGCCACCCGGGCGGCCACCGTCTGCGTCGGCGAGTCCGGCGTGCGCAGCTCCGGGTGCTCGTCCTCCAGCGCCTGCAGCTCGCGCATCAGCGCGTCGTACTCCGCGTCGCTGACCGTCGGCTGGGCGAGCTCGTACGCGACGCGGTGCTCCTCGACGACGCGGCTCAGCTCGGCGTGGCGCTGGGCGGCGCTCACTGGTCCTCCTCGGCGAGGCGGGCCGCGACCTCGCGGACGCGCCTCAGGGTCGTTCGCGCCTCGTCGGGTGAGGAGCCGGCGAGGCCGCAGGGCGGGGTGACCACGATTCTCGTCGCGCCGGCGTCGCGCGCCACGCGACGCGCTCCGTCCGGGTCGGTGGTGCCGGCGAACAGCACGGTGCCGCCGTCGAGCAGCGCGCCCAGCGCGTCGTACTGCCGCGGCGCCAGCAGCGCCAGGTCGAGGCTGACGAACGCCGCCCCGGCCAGCAGGTCGAGCGGCACGTCGGCCGCGCAGCAGTGCACGCCGTGGCCGGCCGCGCGCAGCAGCTCGATGACCTCCGGGCGCGGCACGGCGCGCAGCGTGCCGAAGCCCGACGCCGTCGGGACGCGGCCCTCGACCACCGCCGGGAGCGCTGGCTCGTCGAGCTGCACGAGCACCTCGGCGCCGGGGATGCGGCGGCGTACGTCGGCGACGTGCCGTTCGATGCCCTCCGTGAGCGCGTCGGCGAGGTCGCGTACGGCACCCCGGTCGGACAGCGCGCGGTCGCCGCGGTGCAGCTCGATCGTCGCGGCGAGTGTCCACGGCCCGGCGACCTGCACCTTGAACGGACCCGCGTAGCCCTCGAACGCCTGCTCGGCCGCGTCGAGGTCGCGTTGCAGCAGGTCCCGGGCGCGGCGGGTGTCGATGCCCGGCCGCGGCACGAACCGCCAGCCGGCCGGCTGCAGGTCGACGTAGAGGTCGGGCAGCAGCGCGGCGGTGCGCCCGGTCATGTCCGCGCCGGGGCCGCGGCCCGGCAGCTCGGGCAGGTGCGGGAGGTCGGGCAGCTCGCCCGCGACCAGCCGCGCCGCCTCGACCGGGTCGTCGCCCGGCAGCGACCCGACCCCGGTGGCGACGCCGCGGGGCGGGAGGGCCGCGAGGGCGGCCGTGGCGGGCGCGGTCAGCGGCGGCCCTTCGCGGGCTTCTTGGCCGGCTTCTTGGCGGGCTTGCCCACCGCCTTCTTGGCGGCCGGCTTGGCGGCCGGCTTGGCCGCCGGCTTCGCGGGCTTGGCGGCGGCCTTCTTGGCCGCGGGCTTGGTCGCGGGCGCCGGCTTGGCGAGCGCGGGCTTGCGGGCGGGGGCGGGCGCCTCCTTCGCGGGTGCCGGGCGGGCCGCGGCGGGCCGCGCGCGCTTGCCGCTCTCCAGCCAGGCCAGGTCCGCGCGCAACGCCGCCGCGACCTCCTCGCGGTCCGCCGTCTCGCCGCGCACGGCGATGCTGAACCGCTGGATCACCTCGAGGTCCGTCAGGCGCACGTCGTCCATGAACGCGACGCTACCGGGTCGCCTCGATCGTCGCCGAGCCCACCACGCGGTCGCCGTCGTACAGCACGACCGCCTGCCCCGGCGCCACCGCCCGCACCGGCTCCTCCAGCGTCACCGTCACCTCCTCGCCCGCCACCGCGACCGAACACGCGACCGGGTCGCCGTGCGCGCGGAGCTGGGCCAGAAATCGCGACCCGGTCGCGGGAACGGACCCCGCCCAGCGCGGCCGCCCGCCCACCACGACCGACACCGCCAGCGCCTCGACCGGCCCGACCCGGACCGTCGCCGTCACCGGCTCGATCGAGAGCACGTACCGCGGCCGCCCGTCCGGCGCCACCACGCCGAGCCCGCGCCGCTGCCCGACGGTGAACTGGTGCGCGCCGTCGTGCCGCGCGAGCACTCGCCCGTCGGTGTCCACCACGTCCCCGGGCACGACCCCCACCCGCGAACGCAGCCACCCCGCGGTGTCGCCGTCGGCGATGAAGCACACGTCGTACGAGTCGCTCTTGTCGGCGACGAGCAGCCCGCGCTCGGCCGCCTCGCGACGGACGTCGGCCTTCAACGACGGCCCCAGCGGGAACAGCGATGCCGCGAGCTGCTCCGGCGTCAGCACGCCGAGCACGTACGACTGGTCCTTCGCGGCGTCGGCCGCGCGGTACAGCGCGCCGTCCACGAGCCGCGCGTAGTGGCCGGTGCAGATCGCGTCGAAGCCCAGCGCCAACGCCCGGTCCAGCACGGCGGCGAACTTGATGCGCTCGTTGCAGCGCAGGCACGGGTTGGGCGTACGGCCGGCGGCGTACTCGGCGACGAAGTCGTCCACCACGTCCGCCCGGAAGCGTTCCGCCAGGTCCCACACGTAGAACGGGATGCCGATGACGTCCGCGGCGCGCCGCGCGTCGCGGGCGTCCTCCAGCGTGCAGCAGCCGCGCGCGCCGGTCCGGGTGGACGACGGCGCGGCGGACAGCGCGAGGTGCACGCCGGTGACGTCGTGGCCCGCGTCGACGGCGCGCGCCGCGGCGACGGCGGAGTCCACGCCGCCCGACATCGCGGCGAGGACCCTCATCGCGGTAGCGGCGTGAGGCCCGCGCGGCGGGCGCGCTCGACCACGGGAACGATCGCCTCGGCGACGACCGCGACGTCGTTCTCGGTCGTCGAGTGGCCCAGGCTGAACCGCAACGACCCGCGCGCGACCTGCTCGTCCAGGCCCATCGCGGTGAGCACGTGGGAGGGCCGCGCGATGCCGGCGGTGCACGCCGAGCCGGTCGAGCACTCGATGCCGCGCGCGTCGAGCAGCAGCAGCAACGCGTCGCCCTCGCAGCCGGGGAACGACAGGTGCGCGTTCGACGGCAGCCGCTCGGTCGGGTGGCCGTTGAGGACGGCGTCGGGCACCGCCTCCCCGACCGCCTTCACCAGCGCGTCGCGCAGCCCGGCGAGCCGCGCGGCGTGCGACACCCGCTGCTCGACCGCCAGCCGGACCGCGGCCGCGAGGCCGACGATCGACGGTGTGTCCAGCGTGCCGGAGCGCACGTCGCGCTCCTGGCCGCCGCCGTGCAGCAACGGCGTGCACGCGACGCCGGTACGCAGCAGCAGCGCGCCGACGCCCTTCGGCCCGCCGATCTTGTGGCCCGTGATCGTGAGCGCCGACACCCCGTCGAGGAACGACACCGGGAGCTGGCCCACCGCCTGCACCGCGTCGGTGTGGAACGGCACCCCCGCCTCCGCCGCCGCCTCCGCGAGCGCGGCGACGGGCTGGACGGTGCCGACCTCGTTGTTGGCCCACATCACCGTGACCAGCGCGACGTCGTCGCCGAGCGCGGCGCGCAGCGACTCCACGGACACGGCGCCGTACGAGTCCACCGGCAGCCACGTCACGGACGCGCCCTCGTGCTCGACCAGCCAGTCGACGGCGTCCAGCACGGCGTGGTGCTCGACCGACGACGCGACGATCCGCGTGCGGGCCGGGTCGGCCGCGCGGCGCGCCCAGTAGAGGCCCTTCACCGCGAGGTTGTCCGCCTCGGTGCCGCTGCCGGTGAACACGACCTCCGAGGGCCGCGCGCCGAGCGCCAGCGCGATGGTCTCGCGTGCCTCCTCGACCGCGCGGCGGGCGCGGCGGCCGGAGGCGTGCAGCGACGACGGGTTGCCGGGCTCGTCGAGGAAGTACGGCGTCATCGCCGCCAGGACCTCGGGGAGGATCGGCGTCGTCGCGGCGTGGTCGAGATACACCATCAGGGCCGCAAGCCTACCGGCGTACGACGACCCTCCGCGCCTCGGTGTCGCGCCGGGCGGCGAGCTCCTCGGGCAAGAGCACCACGACCTGCGACGGCCGCACGCCGGCGGCGGCGCGGACGTCGCGGTACGCGCCCACCGCGGCGTCGGTCTCGTCACCGGTCGGGGCGACGTAGACGAACAGCTCGCTCGCCCCGTCACGGCCGGACGGCGCCAGCTCGACCATCCAGTCCGCGAGGTCGGGCCGGCCGGCGAGCGCGCCGGTGACGGCGCGCAGGTCGAGCGTCACGGGCCCCTCGCGCAGCGACGTCTCCACGTGCAGCGCGGACGACCGCACCTCGGCCGGCACCCGCGGCACCGTGCGACCGCAGGCGGGGCAGGCGTCGGTCGCGATCGGCGCGTCCACGACGTCCCCGGTACGCCAGCGCAGCAGCGCGCTGCCCGCCAGCCCGAGCTGCGTCAGCACCAGCTCGCCACCCTCGGTGGCCGGCTCCCCCGTCTCCGGGTCGACCAGCTCGACGTGGTCGATGTCGGGGTACGTGTGCCAGCCGGCCGGCGAGCCCGCGCTCTCGCGGCACTGCGCCCACATCACGCGGTGCTCGTCCGGGCCCCACAGGCCCAGCACCGTCGCGTCCGGAGCCGCGGCGGCGACCTCCTCGCGCAGCGCCGGGTCGGCCGCGCCGACCAGCAGCACGGTGCGTACGGACGTGGTGTCGACGCCGTTCAGCACGTCGAGCGCCTCGGAAGGCCGTACCGCGAGGACGGTGGCCGCGACGAGCCGCAACGCGTCGTCGACCGCGTCGGGGCCGGAGCCGGGGAACAGCGCCGGCGCGCCGGCGCCCAGCGCGGCGTAGGTCAGGAACAGGTGGTCCAGCGAGGCCGCCGGCGGCACCGCCGAGACGAGCACGTCGGCGTTGGTCAGGCCGAGCACCTGCCAGGCGCGGTTGCCGGCCCGGGCCACGACCTCGAGGTCGTCGCGGGTCGACGCGATCGGGAAGCGCATCGCCCGCCCGCCGAAGTGGTACGTCGTCGGCCGCACCTCGGCCTCGACCTGGCGGCGGTAGCGCTCCGCGCCGGACGCGCGGCGGACCAGCGCCTTGCGCAGGTCCGGCCCGAACGCGTGCATCGCGAACCCGGCCTCGTCGGCGTGCAGCACGAGCCGCGCGGCGTCGCGCGGGTCGCCGGTCGGGCAGACGTCGCGCTCGCCGACGGCGGGGAGCTTCGTCAGGTCCGCCGCGGTCGTGATGCTGGTGGCGGGCACCCGCAGCGCGCCGAACCGCTCGCGCCAGAACGGCGAGAACGGCGCCACCCGGTCGCGTAGCTGCCGCTGCAGCGCCGCGTCGCGCACCTTCGCCTGCTGCTGCGGCGTCCTCCGGTCCCACGCTGGCATGTGCCGAACCCTATCGGTGGCGCCGCCGCCGGCCGCCGCCGGCCGCGCCCGGCCCCGGCCAGCACTCGTTCTGTGAAGTCCCCGCCGCGGTCCCCCGCGTGGCGATCTTCACAGAACGGGCTCAGCGCGGCGCCCGGGCTCAGCGGGGCGCCCCGGTCGGCGCGGCGCCCGCGGCTAGCCCTTCCGCTTGGCGATCTCGTCGGTGAGCTGCGGCACGACGTTGAACAGGTCGCCCACGACGCCGAAGTCCGCGATCGAGAAGATCGGGGCCTCCGGGTCCTTGTTGATCGCGACGATCGTCTTCGACGTCTGCATGCCCGCGCGGTGCTGGATCGCGCCGGAGATGCCGACCGCCATGTAGAGCTGCGGCGAGACGGTCTTGCCGGTCTGGCCGACCTGGTTCTGGTGCGGGTACCAGCCGGCGTCGGTCGCCGCGCGCGAGGCGCCGACGGCGGCGCCGAGCGAGTCGGCGAGCTTCTCGATCAGCGCGAAGTGCTCCGCGCCGCCGAGGCCGCGGCCGCCGGAGACGACGATCGACGCCTCGGTGAGGTCGGGGCGGCCGCCCTTCTCCTCGACCACGCGGTCGACCACCTTGGCCTGCTTCGCGGTGTCGGACAGCGTCAACGACACCTGCTCCTCCGCGGCGGCGCCGGCCTCGGCGACCGGCGGGGTGCTGTTGGGGCGCAGGCAGATGATCGGCGTGCCCTGCGCGCGCGACTGGACGACGGTGGCGCCGCCGAAGACGTTCTGCGTCGCGACGAACCCGTCCGCGACGTCGACCGCGTCGGTGAGGACGCCGGACGAGGTCTTGACCGCGGTGCGCGCGGCCACCTCCTTGCCGTCCGCGGACGACGCGACGAACACCGCGGCCGGCGACTTCTCCGCGACGAGGTGCGCGAGCACCTCGGCGGCCGGCGCGACGACGTGGTCGGCGAAGTCGTCGCCCTCGGCGACGTAGACCTTCTGCGCGCCGTACTCGGCGAGCTTGTCCTTGGCGGCGGCGTAGTTGCGGCCGACGAAGACGGCGGACGGCTCGCCGAGCGCGCGCGCCTTGGTCAGCATCTCGAACGTGACCTTCTTGGGCGTGCCGTCGGCGTGCTCGACGAGGACGAGGATCTCAGCCATGGGTGCGTGGGCTCCTAGATGAACTTCTGCGACTGGAGGAACTCGGCGAGCTTGGCCCCGCCGTCGCCCTCGTCCTTGACGATCGTGCCGCTCTCGCGCGGCGGGCGGGCCGCGAACTCCACGACCTCGCTCTTGCTGCCGGCCAGGCCGACCAGCGACGTGTCGATGCCCGCGTCGGCGACGGTGAGCGTCGTCAGCGGCTTCGACTTGGCGGCCATGATGCCCTTGAACGACGGGTAGCGCGGCTCGTTGATCTTCTCGACGACCGAGACGACAGCGGGCGTGCTCGCCTCGACCACGTCGTAGCCGGTGTCGGTCTGCCGCTCGATCCGGACGGTCGAGCCGTCGACCGTGACCTTGCGGGCCATCGTGAGCTGCGGGACGCCGAGCTGCTCGGCGAGCATCGCCGGCACCACGGACATCCGCGCGTCGGTCGACTCGGAGCCGGCGATCACCAGGTCCCAGCCCTCGACCGTGCCCAGCGCCTTCGCGAGCGCGTGCGACGTGCCGAGCGCGTCGGTGCCGTGCAGCGCGTCGTCCACGACGTGCACGGCCTTGTCCGCGCCCATCGACAGCGCCTTCCGGATCGTCTCGACGGCCTTGGCCGGACCCATCGTCAGGACCGTGACCTCGCCGCCGTGCGCCTCCTTGAGCCGGAGCGCCTCCTCGACGGCGTACTCGTCGATCTCGTTCATGACGCCGTCGACGCTCGCCCGGTCGACGGTCTTGTCCGAGGGGTCGAGCTTCTTCTCGGCCCAGGTGTCGGGGACCTGCTTCACGCACACCACGATGTTCATGTCGCGAAGGGTCGCTTGCTCCCTGCTAGCACGTCAAACCGACACCGGCGTCGGGTCCTCCCGCCGGAACCGGAACCACGCCCAGAACGCCACCGACACCGTCGCGAACGACCCGAACAGCACCGCCGCGACCACCACCGGCGTGGTGGAGGAGTCGTCGCCGGCCTTCGCCGCGAGCGCGTGCAGGAAGGCGAACACGCTCAGCCCGAACGCCGCCGCCCAGGCCCAGCGGCGCCACGCGAGCAGCGTCTCGCCGGGCAGGAAGCGCAGCGGCAGCAGGCCGAGGACGTTCGCCTCGACACCCGCCGCGAACACCGCCGCGAGCACCGTGTCGAGCAGCACGAGCGGCACGCCGCCGTCCGCCGCCGCCTCGTGCACCGGCACCCGCAGCGCGAACGCCGCCACGGCCGCGGCCAGCAGGAACGCCGACGTGGCGAACGCCAGCCGCCCGCGTTCCTCCTTCGCCAGCTCCCCCGCGAACGCCAGGCCGGCGATGACGCCGTAGAGGTAGCCGGGCTCGAACGACGCCAGCCGCGACACGAGCACGCACCCGGCGGCGACCGCCAGGCCGAGCGGGTAGACGCCGACCGACGGACGCCCGCCGCGGGCGAGCCACGCGGGCACCACGGCGAGCAGGCTCACCGTGGCGATCGACAGGGCGAGCGCGAGGACGGTCTGCGCCGACGCGGCGTCGAGCCGCAGCCGCGGGTCGAGGAACGCGTTGAGGACGGCCGCCGCGGCGACCACGCCCGCGAAGCGCAGCCAGGTCGGCGTGGCGCGCGCCGCCGCCTCGCCGGGTGCCGCCGCCTCGCCGGGCTCGCGGCGCGGCAGCCAGCGGAACCACCCGCGCACCTCCTCGTAGTTCTCCGCCAGCGTCGCGTTGAACAGCGCCGCCGGGAACGGCATCAGCACGACGAGCAGCAGGGCGAGCAGCGCGCTGACCGCGACCCGCGAGGGCCGCCACGGCACGGACCTCGCGTCGGCCACCGTCACCGCGAGCGCGGGGCGTTCGTGCGCGCGTAGCTCCGCGTCGACGGCGGCGCGCAGCGCCTCGGCCTTGGTGGCCGGGCGGCCCGTCGTCACCGTGCCGGAGGCCGCCGGCCCCGCGGTGCCGCGGCCGTTGCGCCGGCCGGTGAGCGTGCCCTCGTAGGTCTCGTAGCCGCGCAGCCGCAGGCAGCGGTCCTCCCCGCTCGCGGTGTCCGCGAAGTAGCCGAGGACCGCGGTCATCGTGCCGGTGAGCCGGTCGCCGTCAACCGTGAACGTCATCCGGTCGCCGTCCTTCGGCAGCAGGTCCTGGCAGCTCTTCGACCCGGCGCGGTACACGCCCCACCCGGTGCCGGTGTACGTCGTGCCGTCCCAGTGCAGCGTGCCCTCGAAGCCGAACCCGGCCGGCGCCGTAACGCGCAGGTCGCACGGCGCGGCGGCGCACGACGCCCCGGTCAGGTTGAGCGTGAAGTGCACCGGGCGGCCCGGCGACGGGTCGAGGTAGCCGGAGCCGCAGGAGCCCGCGCACTCGTACTCGCCGTCGCGCGGCACGCCCTCGCCGAACGCGCGCGACCCCGACGTCGCCGTGAACTCCATCGTCCACACGCCGCTGACCGGCCCGTCCGCGGCCCGCGTGGGGGCCGCGGCGAGCGGGACCGTCGCCCCCGCCGCGAGGAGCGCGAGGGCCGCACGCCCGGCGGCGCGGAGCACGCCCGCCCTCACCAGGCGAACGTCGTGCCGGCCTTGGTCACCTGCTTCTCCAGCAGGGCCGCGGTCCTCGTGAAGTCCGCGCCGGTCGGGTCCGCCGCGGACTGGACGAACGCATGCTCCAGCGAGACGACGCCGCGGCCGACGCCGGCCTTGATGGTCTGGCGCACGTAGTAGAGCTTCTTCCGCGAGGAGTCCATGTAGACGCGCTCCAGCCGCGCGACCGCCCAGTCGGTGCCGGCGACCGCCGGCGCCGTGACGTCCTCGGTGGTGACGTACGTCTTCTCCAGCGACGCGTAGGCGGCGCACGCCTTCGTCGCCGCGGCGAACGCATCCCGGTACGCGTCCAGCTTGGCCGGGTCGAACGCGCGCACCTCGAACGACGCGATCGCCGCGCCGGCCTTCGTGCCCTCGGTCATCGAGACCTTGGCGAACGCCCGCGAGGGCACCCGCTTCTGCTCGTTCGGCTTGCCCGGGCAGAGCTCGCCCTTCGCGGTCGACGTGGTGTTGACCTTGGCCGGCACGACCCACGGCTTGCCGAGGTCGGCGGCCGTCACGAGCACCTTCTTGACCGCGGCCTCGTCGCTCGCGACCGGCGGCAGCGTCGGCGTCGGGCTGGGGGTCGCGCTCGGCGACGGCGTCGGTGACGCGGCGGGCGTGCCGCCACCGCCACAGGCGGCGGCGAGCGCGAGGACGAGGGCGGCGGCGGGCAGGCGGGCATCCATGCGGCCGTTCTACCGCGTGTGGGCGCGCGGCGGGCCCGCGTCGGCGACGCAGGGCCGAAAGACCCGACTTCCCGCGAACGCCTGAACTCCCGGCCGGTGCCGCTCTATGGTGCGACCCCCGGACCGGCGCTGGGCCGTCCGGGACGGAAATCTCCGTGGGGGGGATCTCTTGAACAGAGTCAGCCTTGCCGTGGGCGCGATCCTGGCGTCCGTCGCGACCGCGCTGCCGAACGCCACACCCGCACTAGCGGAAGTCGCACCGCCGTCGCCCTACGCCCTGACGCTCGCCGACAAGCACGGCGGCGACGTCTACGACCACGTCAACCACTTCCCGACGTACGCGGGAGTCCGGGTGACGCCCGACAACTCGACGATCGAGGTCTACGTGACCCGCCCCGAAGCGGCGTTGCACGCCGCCGCGGTCGCCGCCGCCGGAGGGGCGCCGGTCAAGCTCACCACCGTCAGGCACACGTACGCCACGCTGACGGCGCTCAAGGACCGCGTGCTGAGGGATCGCGCGTGGATCGAGGACCACGACATCGACCTGGTGTACGTCGCCGTCCGCGACGAGATGAACAAGGTGGGCGTCGGCATCGCCGGCTACACGCCGGAGAAGGCCGCGCTGATCGCGTCGCGCTACCCCAAGGGGATGGTCGTCGTGACCCCCGAGGGCCGCGCCGAGCAGTTCTACTCGCGCGGGTACGACACCTCCCCGTGGAACGGCGGGTCCTTCATCTACACGAGCAGCGGCAAGTACTGCAGCGCCGGCCCGGCGGTGAAGAGCTCGACCGGCAAGGAGTACATCCTGACCGCGGGCCACTGCTACGTGTCTCCCGGTACGACGGTGTCGACGTACACGCGCTCGACGTGGCAGCGGTACCCGGGGCGCGCCGACCCGCCGTTCATGGGCAACGCCAAGGCGGAGAACCCCGCGATCAACACCGACGGCTACGACCTCGCGGTCATCTCGGTGGATGAGGGCGGCGGCGCGAGCGCGCTGAACTTCCGCACCGACCCGCCGACCGCCGACGGCTCCGGCTCGCCGCAGAAGCGGACGATCACCGGCGTCATCGGAACGCGCCTGTGCATGTCCGGCGCCTACAGCGGCGAGCGCTGCGCCGCGGGCGTCGACATCTTCAACGCGACGTTCATCCCCGGCAAGCGCGCGTACCAGCCGCACATCATCCACGCGAACCGGCTCGTGAGGGACGACCCCGCCGTGTCGCTGGCCGGCCAGGGCGACAGCGGCGGGCCGGTCTACCAGGTCCAGTCCGACGGTCTCGCCATCTCGGGCATCATCCTGGGCGGCCAGGCGAACGTGGACGGCGACGGGGACTGGACGGTCAAGACCCCGTGCTGGAACGACACCGAGCTCCCGGGGCGGATCTGCAGCTCCTACATGTGGTTCGGCGGCATCGGCAGCATCCTGTCCCACACGGGGATGTCGTTGCTGACCTTGTGACGCAGCGGCCGCGCCGGCGTCGTCCTCCGGCGCCGGCGCGGCCGTGGCACGTCGCCGGTAGCGTCCGTGTCGTGACGGGCCTGACCCTGACCGGCGAGCGCACGCTGCCGGGCATCGCCGCCGAGAACTACTGGTTCCGGCGGCACGAGGTCGCGTACGCCTGGCTCACCCCCTGGTGCGCGGGCGCGCGCGTCCTCGACGCGGGCTGCGGCGAGGGCTACGGCGCCGCCGCGCTGCGCCGCGTGGCGACGAGCGTGACCGCGTTCGACTACGACGCCGCCGTCGTCGCGCACGTCGCCGCGACGTACCCCGGCGTGCACGCGGTGCGGGGCGACCTGCAGCGGATGCCGTTCGCGGACGCCGCGTTCGAGGTCGTCGTCAACCTGCAGACCATCGAGCACCTGCACGACCAGCCCGGCTTCGTCCGCGAGTGCGCGCGGGTGCTGCGCCCGTCCGGCACGCTCGTCGTCACGACGCCGAACCGCCTGACGTTCTCGCCGGGCCGCGACGCGCCGCTGAACCCGTTCCACACCCGCGAGCTGGCGCCGGACGAGCTGCGCGACCTGCTCGCGCCGGAGTTCACCGTGACCCGGCTGCTCGGCATCGGCCACGGCCGGTGCATCCGCCGGTGGGAACGCCGCCACGGCCCGCTCGCCGACGCGCAGCTCGCCTCCGCGCCGGAGGGCTGGCCCGCCGGGCTGCGCCGCTTCGTCGCGCGGCTGTCGGCCCGCGACTTCGAGGTCACCGCCGACGGCCTCGACGCGAGCCTCGACCTGCTCGCGGTCGCGGTGCGCCGGTGACCGGCACCCTCTGCCTCGTCCTGCACACGCACCTGCCGTGGCTCGCCCACGCGGGCGCCTGGCCGGTCGGCGAGGAGTGGCTGCACCAGGCGTGGGCGACGTCGTACGACCCGGTGGTCGAGGTGCTCGAACGCCTCGCCGGCGAGGGCCGCACCGGCCTGCTCACGCTCGGCGTCACGCCGGTCGTCAACGCCATGCTGGACGACGAGTACCTGCTGCGGCAGCACCACACCTGGCTCGGCGGCTGGCAGGTGCGGGCCGCCTCGCTCGCCGCCCGGCCCGGCGCGCCGGCCGGGCTGCGGGACACCGCGGCGTACGAGTGGCGGCTCGCCACGCACGCGCTCGACCGGTTCGAGAGCCGCTGGCGGCACGGCGGCTCGCCGGTCCTCCGCGCGCTGCGCGACAGCGGCGCGGTCGAGCTGCTCGGCGGGCCCGCCACGCACCCGTTCCAGCCGCTCGTCGCGGACGACCGGCTGGTCGGTGCGCAGCTCGCCACCGGGCTGGCCGACCACGCGTTCCGCCTGGGCCGGCGGCCCGGCGGCATCTGGGCGCCGGAGTGCGGCTACCGCCCGGGCCTGGAGGAGCACTACGCGCGGCACGGCGTCACGCACTTCCTCGCCGACGGCCCGACGCTGATCGGCTCGGGCGCGGACACCGGCGCCGCGTGGACCGTCGGCGATTCCGGCGTCGCGGTGCTCGGCCGCGACCTCGACGTGACGTACCGCGTCTGGTCACCGCGGTCCGGCTACCCGGGCGGCCGCTGGTACCGCGACTTCCACACCTTCGACCACGGCAGCGGGCTGCGGCCGGCGCGCGTGACGAGCGTGCGCACGCCGCCGGAGGAGAAGCGCCCGTACGACCCGGCGCGGGCCGCCGCGGCGGTCGAGGAGGACGCGCGCGACTTCGTCTCCGTCGTCGTGGAGCGGCTGCGCGAGCGCGACCTCGTCGTGGTGGCGTACGACACCGAGCTGTTCGGCCACTGGTGGCACGAGGGGCCGGCCTGGCTCGACCGCGTCCTGCGGCTGCTGCCCGAGGCCGGCGTCCGCCTCGCGACGCTCGGCGAGGTCGAGCCGCGCGGCCGCGTGGACCTCCAGCCCGGCTCCTGGGGCTCCGGCAAGGACTACCGGGTCTGGGAGAACGAGCAGGTGGGCGGGCTGCTCGACGAGTCGCGCGACGTGCAGCGCCGGCTGCTCGACGTGGTCGACAAGCGGGCGCCGTCGCCGGGGCGGGACCCGGCGCTCGACCAGCTCGCGCGCGAGGCGTTCCTCGTGATGTCGAGCGACTGGGCGTTCTGCGTCACGAAGGACTCGGCGGCCGGCTACGCCCGCGAGCGGCACGCCACGCACGTGCGGCGGTTCGGCGAGCTGGCGGGTGCGATCGAGTCACGGCACGACGCGCGCGCCGCGCACCTGGCCGCGCGGCTGCGTGAGGTGGACGGCCTGTTCGGCCACCTCGACGCGCGGGCGTTCTAGGCGCCGAGCGGCGGCACGACCGACAGCCGGGGCGCCACGTCGCGCGGCAACGACACGGTGACCGTGGTGCCCACGCCGACGGTCGAGGCGACGTCGACCCGGCCGCCGTGCGCCTCCGCGAAGTGCCGGACGAGCGACAGCCCGATGCCGAGCCCGCCGTGCGCGCGGGTCATCGAGCCGTCGGCCTGGAAGAACCGGTCGAACACCTTCGGCAGCACGTCCTCCGCGATGCCGACGCCGCGGTCGGTGACGGTCAGCTCCAGCACGTCGGGCGACGCGGTGAGCCGGCAGGTGATCGGCGTGTCCGGCTCGGAGAACTTGGCGGCGTTGGAGAGCAGGTTGCCGACGATTCGCTCGCACTTCGCCGGGTCCGAGAACGTCGTCAGCGGCCCCTCCGGCACGTCCAGGTCCACCCGGCGGCCGGTCACCTCGCAGGACGCGGCGACCCAGCGCGGCAGCGCCTCGGTCCAGTCGATCGGCTGCAGCTCCAGGCGGGTCTGCCCGCTCGCCGCGACGGTCTCGGCGAGCAGCGCCTCGATGAGCCCGGTCAGCTCGGTGGAGCGCCGCCGCATCATCTCGACGATGCGCTCCTCCTGCTCCGGCGTGAGCCGGCCGCGCCCGGCGTGCAGCGTGCGCGCGGCGAGGCCGAGCGAGGTGGCCGGCGTGCGCAGCTCGTGGGAGACGTTCGCCAGGAACTCGTCCTTGCGCCGGTTCAGCTCCAGCAGCCGGGTCGCGACGTCGGCCTCCTGCCGGTACGACCGCGCGTGCGCCAGCGCGAGCGCGAGCTGGTCGGCGACCTGCGTGACGCGGTACCGCTCGGTGTCGGTGAACGACCGCCGCGTCCGGTCGTAGAGCGACAGCGTGCCGAGCACCTCGCCGCGGTAGCGGATCGGCACGCCGGCCAGGCAGCGGGCGCCCCAGCGGACCAGCGCCTCCTCGTCGCCGAGCAGCGCCCCGGCGTCACCGACGTACTGCGACTCGCCGCTGCGCGCCACGGCGGCCGCGACGCCCGGGCCGTCCACCCGGAACGACCGCCCGGCGTACGGCGCGGTCACCGTCTCCGGCAGGCCCGACGTGGCGGCGACCCACAGGTCCTCGCCGTCGACCAGGAGCACCGAGCCGGCGTCCCAGCCGGACACGGCGAGCGCGGCGTCGAGGCCGACCGCGGCCAGGTCGGGGTCGGGGAGGTTCGCGGCCGCGGCCTCGAGCACCGACTGGACCGAGACGTTCGCGCGCAGCGACTCCCGCAGCGTCGCCGCCACCTCCGTCCCGAAGTACGCGACGATCAGGTAGCCGACCAGGTGCAGCCCGAGCCGTTCCAGCGAGCCCTGGCCGGCGAACGACAGCACGGCGAACTGCGCGAGCGCCACCGCCACCGGCGCGGCCCAGCGGGCCATGCCCGCGAAGAACACGGCGCCGAAGAACACCACCAGCACCTCGAGGATCTCGTCGAGGATCGGCCCGGTGGCGGACTCCGACACCGGCACCGCGACGAGCGCCGCGTAGACCACGAGGATCACGAACACCGTGCGGCGGGAGACGTTCGCCAGCAGGTTGCGCCGGGAGATCGCGACGGTCAGCGCCAGCGTCACCACGAGCAGCCCGGCGAACAGCGCCCACTCGCCGGCGGTCTTGCTCTGCACCGTCCCGACGAGGACGTAGGCCACGGCGCCGAGCAGCGCGAACCGCGGGATCAACCGGCGCATGCGCGCGTCGGTGTACGGGTCGTCGAACAACGACTCCGTCCCCCGCGCGCTCCTGCCCACGCTCCCATGGTCGCCGCTTTTCGGCTCGCGCGGGCGACCTGCGACGATTCCGTTACCGATGAACGTCCTCATGCTGTCCTGGGAGTACCCGCCGCGCGTGGTCGGCGGGCTCGGCCGGCACGTCCACGCGCTCGCCACGTCGCTCGTCCGCGAGGGCCACGAGGTGGTCGTGGTGACCCGCGACCACGAGGACGCGCCCGAGGACGCCGTGGTCGAGGGCGTGCGGATCGTCCGGGTCTCCGAGGACCCGCCGCTGGTGCCGTTCGAGGAGCTGCTCGCCTGGGTGATGGCGTTCAACCACTCGATCGTGCGCGCCGCGCTCGGCGTGCTGGACGGGTGGGAGCCGGACGTCGTGCACGCGCACGACTGGCTCGTCGCGCACGCCGCGAAGACGCTCAAGGACCACACCGGCCTCCCGCTCGTCGGGACCGTGCACGCCACCGAGGCGGGCCGGCACCAGGGCTGGCTGCCCGGGCCGGTGAACCGCGCGATCCACTCGGTCGAGTGGTGGCTGACGTACGAGGCGCGGCGCGTGGTCACGTGCAGCGCGTACATGCGCGACGAGGTGCTGCGGCTGTTCGCGCTGCCGCCGGAGAAGGTCGACGTCATCCCGAACGGCATCGACCTCGCCCACTGGCACGCCTCCCCCGCGCGGGTCGCGGCGCTGCGCGCCCGGCTGTCGCCGGACGGGGCGCCGCTGCTGCTCTACGCCGGCCGCCTGGAGTACGAGAAGGGCGTGCACACCGTCCTGGAGGCGCTGCCCCGGCTGCGCCGGCGGCATCGCGGCGTCCGGCTCGTCATCGCCGGCGTGGGGACGCACGAGGACGAGCTGCGTTCGATGGCGCGGTCGCTGCGGGTGGGGCGGGCCGTGGAGTTCCTGGGCTTCCTCTCCCCGACCGACCTCGCGGACCTCGCCGCCGCCGCCGACTGCGCGCTCGTGCCTTCGCTGTACGAGCCGTTCGGCATGGTCGCGCTGGAGTGCGCGGCGGCCGGCACGCCGCTCGTCGTCGCGGACACCGGCGGGCTGCGGGAGTTCGTGTCGCCGGGCGTGACCGGGCTGCGGTTCCCGCCCGGCAACCCGGCCGCCCTCGCCGACGCGGTGACGCGCCTGCTGGGCGACCAGGTGCTCGGGCAGCGGCTCGTGCGCGAGGCCCGCGAGCTGCTCGCGCGCGACTACACGTGGGACGCGATCGCCCGGCGCACGGCGGCGACGTACGAGCGCGCGGTGCGCGAGGAGCGTTCGCTGCGCGCCGGGCTCGTCGCGGAGGCGAAGGTGCCGTTGCGGGTGCTCTACGACAGCAGCCGCCTGCTCGCGACGGGCGACCCGGGCGCGTAGCGCGTCAGACGACCGGGTGCGGCTCGCGCCAGCAGTCGTACCAGAGGTCCGACTGCGACTCGTCCAGCGCGTACACGACCCGCTCGTCGAGGCAGAGCACGTCGTCCACGAGCGTGTTGCCGCCGCGCCAGACCTGGCCGTTCTCGACCCAGACGTTGGCGACGTCGTTGTTGACGCAGAGGTCGGCGTCCGGCGGGCAGTACGCCCGGGCGGGGACGGCGAGCGCGGCGGCGACCGCGGCGGCCGCGAGGAGGGCGCGCATCAGAGGACCCGGTGCGGCTCGGTGGCGCAGTCGTCGTACGCCTCCCAGTTGACCTCCGGCTTGAGCAGCCAGTTGACGTACTCGGGCGCGCAGAACACGTACTGGTCGGCGATCGAGAAGCCGTCGCGGTAGACCTCGACGGTGCCGCCACGGGTCACCACGGAGATCGAGACGACCTCGTTGTCGACGCAGTACGACGCGTCGGTACGGCAGTCGGCGGAGGCCACGGCGGGCAGCGCCAGCGCGGCCGCGACCGCGCCGAGCGCGGCCCGGCGCGGAAGGGACAGGGGGCTCATGGGTTCTCCCGGGGTGAGGGTGCCGCAGGAGTTACCACACGGCCCGGGCGAACTCCTGCGTCGCCCGCTCGCCGGGCGGCACGGAGCCCCGGCGCGGGGCTCCGTGCCGGCCTGGGTCTAGAGGAGCTGGTCGTAGTTGTCGCGGCAGTTGTAGTACGCGTAGTACTGCGGCGAGTACTGCACCTGCCCGGACTGCACGTAGAAGAAGTACTCCGTCGCGCAGAACGCGGTGACGAACGACGGGTTCCCGGAGCGGTAGACGTTGACGTCCGGCAGCGTGTTCACGCTGGCGCCGGTGAGGCCGAGCGTCGTCCACTCGTCGTTCAGGCCGATGCAGAGCGTGGGCGCGGTCGTGACGCCGTACGACACCTCGATCACCGCCGGGGCCGTGAGGTCGAGGAGCTCGGTCGCGCAGCTTCCGAGGCCGTCGACCCGCGTGACCGTGGGCACCGTCACGCCGACAGCGGGCTTGATCTCGACCACGACGTTCGTCGGGTAGTTGCCGGCGCAGACGAGCGTCCGGTCGGTGCGCTGCTCGACGTAGAGGTAGCGGAAGCCGCCGTTGACGGTCCCTTCGAGCAGCTTCGTGGAGACCGCCGGGTCACAGGAGACCGGCGGGTTGGTCACGGCGGATGCGGCGGGTCCGGTGCCGAGCAGCGCCGCCGCGGCGACGGGCGTCGCGGCGAGCAGCGTCAGGGCACGGCGAACCGACGATCGGGACATGGGTTCCTCCCCCGGAACGGGCGCGGACGCTGGGTGGGCCGCGCGACCCGCGCACCGTATGGCGGTGCCCGCCGGCCGGGTACGGCCACGTGGCCATACCTCCTCACCCGCGCCGCGCGCGCACCCGCCCGTTCCGCACCGACGCCGCGGCCTCCGCGGCCTTGCGGGCCATGTCCTCGTGCGCCGCGCGCAGCTCCTCGGCGGCGCGGTAGTCGTCCAGCCGGTTCCGTACGACCCGCGCCGGCACGCCGACCGCCACGGAGTACGGCGGGATGTCCTTGTTGACCAGGCAGTGGCTCGCGATGACCGAGCCGTGGCCGACGTGCACGCCGCGCAGCACCGACGCCTTCTCGCCGATCCAGACGTCGCGCCCGATGCGCACCGGCGCCTTCACGATGCCCTGGTCCTTGATGGGGACGTTGACGTCGGTGAACACGTGGTCGAAGTCGCAGATGTAGACCCAGTCCGCCGCCAGCGCCGCCTCGCCGAACTCGATGTCGAGGTAGCAGTTGACGGTGTTGTCCTTGCCGAACACGCACTTGTCGCCGATGCGCAGGTTCCCCTCGTGGCAACGGATGGCGTTGCCGTTGCCGATGTGCACCCACTTGCCGACGACCATCCGGCCGAAGCCCTTGCGCGCGTAGAGCTCGACGTTCTTGCCGAAGAAGATGAAGCCCTCGGTGACGATGTGCCGGTTGAACAGCCGCCACCTGAAGAACCGCCAGTAGCGGACCAGGTACCACGGCGTCCACGCGCGGTTGCGGACGACCCACCGCAGGCTCGCCCACGTCAGGTACCGCGCCTGGCGCGGGTCTCGGCTCACTTCGTCCCTGTCACCAGGGCGTTGTAGAAGAACGCCTTCGGCACGAACGGCCGCAGCAGCGTCTCGTCCACCCAGGTGAGCCGCCGCCAGGTGTTGAACGCGAAGAACTTCCAGCGCGTCCCGAGCCGGGCCGGGTTGACGGCGTACTCTACGGTCCGGATCGGCCACCCCGCCCACGCCGCGGTCAGCTCCTCCGCGTCGACGCGGACGTCGGCCGCGCCCGCGGCGAGCGCGAGCCGCGCGAGGTCGTTGGGGTGGAACGTGTGCAGGTCGACCTGCGACTCCAGCGCGGCCGCCTCGGACGACGCCTTCAGCTCGTCCTTCGGCCGGCCCCACCCGGCCCGGAACGGCGGCAGGTGCGTCAGCCGCGTCGCGGCCACCCAGGCGGCGTGCGACAGCTTGCGCGCGACGAGGTCGCCGTACCGCGTCGGCTCCCCCGCGAACACGAACCGGCCGCCCGGCTTGAGCACCCGCAGCACCTCGCGCAGCGCGAGCTCCACGTCGGGGATGTGGTGGAGGACGGCGTGCCCGACGACGAGATCGAACGTAGCGTCGTCGTACGGCAGCGACTCGGCGTCGGCGACCCGTCCCTCCACCTCGAAGCCGAGGTCGCGGGCGTTGCGCTCGGCGACCTTGACCATGCCGGAGGAGATGTCGGTGACGTGCGCCTCGCCGATGACGCCGGCCAGCTTCAGGTTCAGCGTGAAGAACCCGGTGCCGCAGCCGATCTCCAGCACCTTGCCGTACGGCCAGCCCTCGGTCCCGGCCATCCGCACGAACCGGTCGCGCGCGTACTCCACGCAGCGCTCGTCGTACGAGATCGACCACTTCTCGTCGTACTGCTCCGCCTCGTAGTCGTGGTAGACGACGTTGGCGGTCTTAGCGTCCAACGAACTCCGCCTTCCCCGGCCCGTTCTCCACGAACGACGTCATGCCGATCGACCGGTCCTCCGTCGCGAACAGCCCGGCGAACAGCTTCCGCTCGATCCGCAGCCCGCTCTCCAGGTCCACGTCGAGGCCCTCGTCGATCGCCTCCTTCGCGGCGCGCAGCGCGAACGCCGGGCCGCTCGCGTAGCGGCTCACCATCTCCACGGCCGCGGTGTACACGTCGTCGGGCGCGACGACGCGGTCGACCAGGCCGATGTGCAGCGCCTCCTGCGCGTCCACGAAGCGCCCCGAGAACACCAGGTCCTTCGCCCGCGCCGGGCCGACGAGCCGCGGCAGCCGCTGGGTGCCACCGGCGCCCGGGATGATGCCGAGCAGGATCTCCGGCTGGCCGAGCTTCGCGTTGTCGCCGGCCACGCGGAAGTCGGCGCACAGCGCGAGCTCGCAGCCGCCGCCCAGCGCGTAGCCGGTCACCGCGGCCACGACCGGCTTCGGGATCCGGGCGACCGCGCTGAACGAGTCCTGCAACGCCCCCGCGCGGCGCACCATGTCGACGTACGTCATGTCGCCCATCTCCTTGATGTCCGCGCCGGCCGCGAACACCTTGGGCCCGCCGTAGATCACGACCGCGCGGACGTCGGTCCGGGCGGTCGCCTCCTCGGCGGCGGCGCGCAGCTCGTCCTGCACCTGGACGTTGAGCGCGTTCATGGGCGGGCGGTCGAGGCGGATGGTGCCGATGCCGTTGTCGACCTCGAGGCGTACGAACTCAGACATGCGGGGCAGCGTAGTTCAGCCGCGCCGGTCGGCCTCCACGACCGCCGCCGCGAGCGCCTCCAGCACCTCCGGCGGCGTCCGCCAGCGGCGCCGCGGGTCCGGCACGACGACGACCTCGTACGGCGCCTCGCCCGGTGCCGACGACCCCACGACCACGATCCGGCGGATGCCGCTGTCCTCGGCCGCCGCCAGCAGGTCGGGCCACCGCTTCGCGGCCGCGAGGTGCACGACGGTGTGCGCGCCTTCGAGCACGGCGCCGAGGCGTTCGGCGTCGTCCCAGGTCGCGAGGGCGGTCGGCACGCCCAGGTCGCCGGCCGCCCGCTCGACGACCGCGCGCACCTCGGCCCCGTCCGCGACGAGGCGGCGGACGACGAGCCGCCCCAACGGAGTTTCCGCAGCGGTCACGACGACGGGCACGAGCCGATAGCCTCGCAGACGTGCCTCTGCGAGCCGTGCCCGACGTGTCGTGGCACGCGACCGACGTCGACGGCGCGCGCGTCCGGTGGCTCTCCGCCGGCGAGGGCGACCCGCTCGTCTTCCTGCACGGCTGGGGCATGACGCCGCGCGTCTACGTCCCCGCCGTCGCCCCGCTCACCCGGGCCGGCATCCGGGTCGTCGCGCCGGCGCTGCCCGGGTTCGGCGGCAGCGACGGGCCGCCGCTGCGCTCGCTCGGCCTGGACGCGTACGCCGACCGCGTCGCGGCGTTCCTCGACACGCTCGCGCTCGACAAGCCGGCGTTCGTCATGGGCCACTCGCTCGGCGGCGGCGTCGCGATCCGGCTCGCCGCCCGCCGGCCCGACCTCGTCCGCTCGCTGACGCTCGTCAACAGCGTCGGCGGCGCGCCGGGACGTTCCGGCATGCGGGCCGGGTCGTGGTGGCGCTGGGCGGCCGGCGCGCTCGGCGAGGTGCACCCGCGCGCGCTGACGCCGGGGATGGTGGCGGGCGTCGTCCGCGACGTCGTGCCCAACCTGCTGCGCCGGCCGGTCACGGCGGCGGTGACGGCGTACGTCGCGCTCACCGCCGACCTCGCGGACGACGCGCGGCTGCTCGTGGACGACGGGCTGCCGGTGCTGTTCGTGTGGGGCGACCGCGACCGGCTGATCACGCCGGGGGCGTTCTCCGAGATCGCGAACGACATGCCGCCCGAGGTCGTCGCGGGGCGGCACGGCTGGCTGCTGACCGAGCCGGACGAGTTCGCGACGCTGCTGCACGACGCGCTCGTCGTGCACGCGATGCTCGAACGCTCCCGCCGCGGCGCCTCGCTCCACGCGCCCCGCGACCGCGCGCTGTTCCCGCCGGAACGCCGCCATCGCGCCCGCCGCGGCACGTCGGGGACGCGGGCGTCGTCGTGACCCGCACCTGGCCCGGCCGCCCCGCTCCCCTGGGGGCGACCTGGGACGGCGAGGGCACGAACTTCGCGGTCTTCTCCGACGGCGCGGAGGCCGTCGACCTCTGCCTCTTCTCCGACTCCGGCGAGGAGGAGCGGATCCCCCTGGAGGAGACGACGCACAAGGTCTGGCACGGCTACGTCGAGCGGGTCGGACCCGGGCAGCTCTACGGCTTCCGCGCGGACGGGCCGTTCGACCCGCCGCGGGGCCTGCGCTGGAACGCGTCCAAGCTGCTGCTCGACCCGTACGCCCGCGCCGTCGCCGGCTCGCTCACGCCGGACGACGCGATCTTCGGCTACCCGCCCGGGCGCGACGACCTCGCGCAGGACCACCGCGACTCGGCGCCGTTCGTCCCGCGGTCCGTCGTCGTGCACGACGCCTTCCCGTGGGGCGACGACGCGCGGCCGCGCACCGCGTGGGAGGACACCGTCGTCTACGAGCTGCACGTGCGCGGCTTCACGATGACGCACCCGTCGATCCCGCCGGCCATCCGGGGGACGTACGCCGGGCTCGCGCACCCCGCCGCGATCGAGCACCTCGTGAAGCTCGGCGTCACGGCCGTCGAGCTGATGCCCGTGCACGCGTTCGTCTCGGAGCCGGCGGTGCTGCGCCGCGGCCTGACGAACTACTGGGGCTACAACACGCTCGGGTTCTTCGCGCCGCACGCGGCGTACGCCACCGGCGACCGCGGCCAGCAGGTCGGCGAGTTCAAGGCGATGGTGCGCGCGCTGCACGCGGCCGGCATCGAGGTCATCCTCGACGTCGTCTACAACCACACCGCCGAGGGCGACGAGACCGGGCCGACGCTGTGCTTCCGTGGGCTCGACAACCCGTCGTACTACAAGCTCGTCGACGGCCGCGGCTACGCCAACTACACCGGCACCGGCAACACCCTGAACGTCCGCAACCCGCACGTGCTGCAACTGATCATGGACTCGTTGCGGTACTGGGTGACCGAGATGCACGTGGACGGGTTCCGCTTCGACCTCGCGTCGTCGCTGGCGCGGTCGTTCCACGCCGTCGACCGCCTTGCGGCGTTCTTCGACCTCGTGCAGCAGGACCCGGTCGTGTCCGCGGTCAAGCTCATCGCCGAGCCGTGGGACGCCGGCGAGGGCGGCTACAACGTCGGGCAGTTCCCGCCCATCTGGACCGAGTGGAACGGCAAGTACCGCGACTGCGTCCGCGACTACTGGCGCGGCGCGCCGGTGCCGCTGTCGGAGGTCGGCTACCGGCTGTCCGGGTCGAGCGACCTGTACCAGGACGACGGGCGGCACCCGTACGCCTCCATCAACTTCGTCACCGCGCACGACGGCTTCACGCTGCACGACCTCGTCACGTACTCGGCGAAGCGCAACGACGCGAACGGCGAGGACAACCGCGACGGCACCGACGACAACCGGTCGGCGACGTACGGCGTCGAGGGCCCGACGTCCGACCCGGCGGTGCTCGACGTGCGGCGGCGGCAGCTCCGCAACTTCCTGGCCACGCTGCTGTTCTCCTCGGGCGTGCCGATGCTCGTGGCCGGCGACGAGCTCGGGCGGACGCAGCGCGGCAACAACAACGCGTACTGCCAGGACAACGACGTCTCGTGGCTGTCGTGGGACCTGGAGCCGTGGCAGGAGACGCTGCTCGCGTTCACCCGGCGGGTGATCGGGCTGCGGCGGGCGCACCCGGTGTTCAAGCGTCGCGCGTTCTTCACCGGCCGGCCCGCGCACGGCGTCGGCGTGAAGGACCTCGGCTGGTTCGCGCCGACCGGCGCCGAGCTGGCCGCCTCCGACTGGTCGGAGCCGGCGGTGACGCTGGGCATGTTCCTGGACGGCGAGGAGATCCACTCGCGCGGGCCGCGCGGCGAGCGGATCCGCGACGAGTCGTTCTTCGTGGTGCTGCACGCGGGCGACGCGCCGGTGACGTTCGTGCTGCCGCGCGAGCCGTGGGCGAAGGCGTACGACGTGCTGCTCGACACCGCGATGGACGACGACGCCGTCTCCGACGCCGGCCCCGTTCTCGACGTCGCCCCCCGCTCCGTGGTCCTCCTCCGCGCCCGCCGCTGACCCCGCCCGCCGCCCCCCGCCGCCCCCGCCGCCCCCGCGGCCCCGGGCGCCCCGACTGATTTCGCGACCCGGTCGCGGCCTCTGCGGGGCGATGTACGAGAACGCGACCCGGTCGCGAAATCGGGTGGGGCGGCCGCGGTGGGGGCTGTGGACAACGCCAGCGGAGGGTGGCGCGAACGCGTCACCATGCCGCGATGGACGACATGACCCGACTCGGACGGTCGCTCGGGCTGGCGACCGTCGCGGACCTCGCCCGGTCCGGCATCAGCCGCGCCTCGGTCGACGCCCGGCTACGCCGCGGGCTGTGGTGGCGGCCCCTGCCGCGCGTGGTCTGCCTCTCCGCCGGCCGCCACCTCACGCGCGAGCAGCGCCGCGTCGCGACGCTGCTGTGGCTCCCGCCGTGCGCGGTGCTGTCGCACTTCGACGCGGCCGCGTTGTGGGGGCTCGCGGTGGCGGAGCCGGAGGACGTGCACGTGACGGTCGACCGGCGCCACAACCCGCGACCCCAGCCGGGCTACGCCGTGCACCGGGTGGACACGCTCCCCGACCTCGACCGGGCCGTCCGCGCGGGCCTGCGCGTGACGTCGTTCGAACGCACCGTGGTCGACACGCACGACCTGATCGCGCGGCGGGCCGACCGCCGAGCGTTCGTGACGCAGGTGTTCCAGCAGCGGCGGACGACGCTCGGCCGGCTGCTCGGCGTCGTCGGCCGGCTGCCGAAGCTCCACCACCGGACCGAGCTCGTCGAGACGGCGTCGCTCGCGGCGGGCGGGCTGCACAGCGGCCGCGAGATCGACGCGTACGACTGGCTCGTCGCGGCGGGCTTCCCACCTCCCGTGCCGCAGTTCCCCACGGTCGTTGCTGGGCGCCTGCGGTACATCGACCTCGCCGACCCCGTGCTGCGGATCGCGTACGAGGTCGACGGGCTCGCGCACGGCGAGCTCGCGCAGCGCGACGCCGACAACGACCGCGACCTCGAGCTGGCGGCGGACTGGTGGGAGACCGTGCGCGTGACGACGTTCCGGATCAGGCGGGACCCGGCGGCGTTGCGCGACAAGATCGCGCGGCTGCGCGCGCAGCGGCAACGCATGGCGGACGCCGGCCTGCTGCTGCCGGCGACCCGGGCCGACGCGGCCTGACGTCCCGGTCGCGATCTCGTACATCCGCCCGTACGACCCGCGACCGGGTCGCGAAATCTGCCGGGGGGTGGGGGGCGGGCGCTCAACCGACCGGGGGGCCGGCGCGTTCTACAGGGTGGGAGGCGCGATGGCGGAGGAGCGGGACGCGGCGTTCGTCGCGTTCGTCGAGCTGCACTCGCAACGGCTGCTGCGCTCGGCCGTCCTGCTGACCGGCCGCCCCGACGCGGCCGAGGACCTGGTGCAGACGGCGTTGCTGCGGCTGTACCGGCACTGGCCGCGGGTCCGCGACGACGACCCGCTCGCGTACGTCCGCCGCGTGATGGTCAACGCCCGCCGCGACTGGTGGCGGCGGCGGTCGTGGAGCGAGCAGCCGGTCGAGACGGTGCCGGAGACGTCTGCGCCCGACTCGGCGGTGGCGCACGCCGACCGCGACGCCGTCGTCCGCGCGCTCGCCCCGCTGTCCCGCCGCGAGCGCACGGTCCTCGTCCTCCGCTACTGCGACGACCTCTCCGAGCGCGACGTCGCCGCCCTGCTCGGGGTGTCCGCGGGCACCGTGAAGAGCACCGCCTCGCGCGCCCTCGCCAAGCTCCGGCTCTCGACCCACCTGGAGGTACGCCCGTGATCACCGAAGAGCAGGCGCGAACGCTGTTCCGCGTCGAGCCGGGCACGGCGCTCGACGGCGCCGCGGTGCTGTCCGCGGCGCGGCGCGCCCGGCGCGCGCGGTACCGCCGCCTCGCCGCCGCCGCGGTCGCGGTCACGGGAGCCGCGGCCACCGCCGCCGTCGTCGCGGCCCGGCCGGCGCCGGGAGCGCGGGTCGTGCAGCCCGTCGCCACCGCCACCCCCGCGCCGCCGCTCGACCCGGCCCAGGTCGGCAACGCCGTCGCCATCGCCCGCTACGAGGTCGCCGGCGAGCCGCGCGAGGCGGTCGGCTACTTCGTCCGCAGGGAGACTGCGCTGGCGTTCTGCACGGCGTCGCTCGGCGGCGCCGAGCCGGTCCGCCACGGCTGCACCTCC
Source organism: Mycobacteriales bacterium (assembly GCA_036382875.1). Classification (GTDB taxonomy): domain Bacteria; phylum Actinomycetota; class Actinomycetes; order BP-191; family BP-191; genus BP-191. The sequence continues at coordinate 18,702 of DASVPJ010000011.1, read as the reverse complement.
CCCGCCGATCCGCGCACCTCGCCGGTCGCGCTGGTCGCCCGCGACCCGGGCTCGGTCGGCGAGGACTCGCCGACGCCGGGGCCGTCGTCGTTCGGCGCGAACCTCTGGTACGCCGTCGTCAGCACCGACGTGGCGAGCGGCTGGTTCGTCGACGACGCCGGGGCACGGCACGACGCGACGGTGCTCGGCGACGCCACGACGCCGGCCAAGGTCCTCGTCGCCGACCTGCACGGCCGGGTGTTCCGCGCGATCCGGGTCCTCGACGCGAACGGCACCGCGCTGCAGGACCGCGCCCGCGCGGTGCAGCCCGGCACCAGCCCGATCGGCGACCCGGTCGCCGTCGGCACCTACGACGACGGCAGCGGCCCGCGCACCGTCTACGCGTACTTCTCCGAGATGGCCCGGCCGGGCCGCGCCGCCACCGTGATGCTCTGCACGGCCGCGGTCGGGGCGCGCGACGAGAAGGACTTCGGCTGCCGCGGCCCGGCGCTGCCGGGCAGCGGCGGCGGGTCGCCCGACGTCGGCCTGGCCGGCCAGAGCCCCGGCTCGCCCGACGACGGCACGACGTGGGGACCGCTCGGCGAGGGCTGGACGCTCACCGTCGTCAGCGCGCGGGTCGCGCGCGGCGTCGTGGTGGACGACCGGGGCGGGCGGCACGAAGGCACGATCCTCGGCGACCCGGCGCTCCCGGCGCGGCTGCTGGTCGCCGAGACCGGCGGGCCGCGGTTCCGCGGCGTCGAGGTCTACGACGCGGCCGGGCACCGCCTGCCCTGAGCGCGGCGCCGCGAGGAACGGGCGGCGGCTCCGTTGCCCAGGAGGACAGCCCCTCGCACCGACGGAGTTCCCATGAAGAAGAGCCTCGCCGCCGCGATCCTCGCCGGCGCCACCCTCGCCCCCCTCGCGCACGCCGAGCCGCTGCCGCCCGCGTGCGTCGTCGTCAACGCCACGCCGGTGCCCGTGCAGGCCGGCTACGCGCCGAACGGTCCCGCCGACTGCGTGGTGCTGCCGGGCTGACCCGGCTCGGGGCCGCTCAGGCCGACGTGACGAGGCCGAGCTCGGCCGGCGTCGCGAACGACTCGTGGCGCGGCAGCACCCGGACGGTGTAGCCGAACGCGCCGGTACGCACCAGCGGCACGTCGCCCTCGTACGCCCACTGCCCGGACCCCGCCTCGCCGGTGCACTCCAGCGCGAGGTGCGACGCGGACCGGATCTGGTCGGCGTCGTCCACGCGCCCGTACGCCGCCTCGACAGACACGTCGTCCGGCGACAGCGCGCCGAGCGAGACGATCGCGCGCAGGTGCACGGTCGAGCCGAGCTCGGGCGTGTCGCCGTGCCCGGAGGACTCGACGTGCGAGACGGCGACGGCGGGCCACTCCTTCGCGATCCGCAGCCGCCACTCCGCCAGCGACCGCGCCGCCGCGAAGCCCGACGACGACATCGCGCGCGCGGCGCCGGCGGCCGGCGCGTACAGCGACGACACGTACTCCGCGACCATCCGTGACGCGAGCACGTGCGGGCCGAGCGTGTTCACGGTGTGCCGGACCATCTCGATCCAGCGGCGCGGCACGCCGTCGGTGCGCTCGTAGAACTTCGGCAGCACGCTGCCCTCGAGCAGGTCGTAGATCGCGGCTGCCTCGAGGTCGTCGCGCCGGTCGGGGTCGACCACCCCGTCGGCGGACGGGATCGCCCAGCCGTTCTCGCCGTCGAACAGCTCGTCCCACCAGCCGTCGCGGATGGACAGGTTGAGGCCGCCGTTCAGCGCCGCCTTCATGCCGGACGTGCCGCACGCCTCCAGCGGCCGCAGGGGGTTGTTCAGCCAGACGTCGCAGCCGGGCAGCAGCACCTTGGCCATGCCGATGTCGTAGTCGGGCAGGAAGACGATCCGGTGCCGCACGTCGGCCTCGTCGGCGAACCGCACGATCTCCTGCACGAGCGCCTTGCCGCCGTCGTCCGCCGGGTGCGCCTTGCCCGCGACGACGAGCTGCACGGGCCGCTCCGGGTGCAGCAGCAACGACCTCAGCCGGTCCGGCGAGCGCAGCATCAGCGTCAGCCGCTTGTACGACGGCACGCGGCGCGCGAACCCGACCGTCAGCACGTCGGGGTCCAGCACGTCGGCGACCCAGCCGAGCTCGGCGTCGGACGCGCCGCGGGTGCGCCACGACGCGCGGACCCGGCGGCGGACGTCCTCCACGAGCCGGCGGCGCAGCACGTTGCGCACCCGCCACAGCTCGTCGTCGGACGCGCGGTCGGCGTCGGTCAGCGACGCCACCTCGCGGGCGACCCAGGTGGGGTCGTGCACGCCGTTCGTGACGGAGGTGATCGGCACCTCGTCGTGGTCGAAGCCCGGCCAGAGGCCGGCGAACATCTGCCGCGACACCTCGCCGTGCAGCTTCGAGACGCCGTTGGCGCGCTGCGCCAGGCGCAGGCCCATGACGGCCATGTTGAACACCGAGCCGTCGCCGCCGGGCTCCGCGCCGAGCGCGAGGATGCGCTCCACCGGAACGCCCTCGCACGCGTTGTCGCCGCCGAAGAACGTCGCGATCAGCTCGGCCGGGAACCGGTCGATGCCCGCCGGCACCGGCGTGTGCGTCGTGAACACCGTCCCGGCCCGCACCGCCTCCAGCGCGGTGTCCCAGTCGAGGCCGTCCTCCTGCACGAGGCGGCGGATGCGTTCGAGGCCGAGGAAGCCGGCGTGCCCCTCGTTGGTGTGGAACACCTCGGGCTCGTAGCCGCACGCGCGCAGCGCGCGGACGCCGCCGATGCCGAGCAGCATCTCCTGCAGCAGCCGGTGGTCGGTGCCGCCGCCGTAGAGGCGGTCGGTCACCTCGCGCTCGGCGGGGCCGTTCTCCTCGACGTCGGAGTCGAGCAGCAGCAACGGCACCCGGCCGACCTGCGCCTTCCACACCTGGGCGAGCAGCCGGGCGCCGCCGGGCAGCCCGATCTCGATCCGCAGCGGCGCGCCGTCCTCGCCGGCGACACGCGAGAGCGGCAGGCCGTGCGGGTCCAGCGCGGGGTAGTGCTCGAGCTGCCAGCCCTCGGGCGAGAGCGACTGGCGGAAGTAGCCGGTCCGGTACAGCAGCCCGACGCCGATGATCGGCACGCCGAGGTCGGACGCGGTCTTGAGGTGGTCGCCGGCCAGGATGCCGAGGCCGCCGGAGTACTGCGGCAGCACCTCGGTGATGCCGAACTCCGGCGAGAAGTACGCGATCGAGGCCGGCACGTCGTCCTGCGACTGGTACCAGCGGGGCTTGGTCAGGTACTCGGTGAGGTCGTCGTGCGCGTCCTGCAGCCGGCGCAGGAACTTCCGGTCCGACGCGAGCGCGTCGAGCCGCTCCCGCGGCACCTCGCCCAGCAGCCGTACGGGGTCGTGCCCGACCGCGTCCCACACGTCCGGGTCGACCGACTCGAACAGGTCCATCGACTCGGCGTGCCAGGACCAGCGGAGGTTCAGCACGAGGTCGCCGAGCGGCGCCAGGGCCTCCGGCAACGACGTGCGGACGGTCAGCCGCCGGTACGCCTTCATCTCGCGGGGTCCTCCAGGGTCGCCGTTGGCTCGACACGGCGACTCTAGCCACGGACGGGGCGTCGCGTGGGCGGGTCAGCCAGGTCCGGGCGACGGGCGGCCCACGCAGTCGAAGTGGCCGCGGATGGTCACCGGCGCGGTGGACTCGGTGCCCGCCTCCGGCTGCAGCGTCGCGGCCTCCAGGTCGGCGCCCTTGCCCTTCGGCAGGATCGTGGCGGTCGCGAAGCCCTGGTACCACGACGAGTAGACCGACGAGTCGTCGGAGACCTTGCGCAGCAGGAGCTGCGTCTTGCGCGGGTACCGGCCCGGGCCCTTGTAGAACTCCACGTTCAGCGAGAAGTAGACCGGGACGCCGTCGTACTCGCCGAGCTGGCCGCGCACGAAGAAGTCGTCCGGCGCGTACGAGCACTGGAAGTCCTGCGTCGTGTCGATCACGATCTCGCCGCCGATGTGCACGTCGCTGCGGCCGGTCTTGGCGACGTAGACCGGCGTGGCCGGCGCGGTCGCGGGGGCGGTCGGCAGCGCGTTGAACGTCGGCTTCGAGCCGCCGCCGCACCCCGCGCAGGCGGCGACGAGCAGCGCCGCGACCGCGAGCCTCATCGCTCCTGCCGCGACAGCGCCATCGACCCGAACAGCACCGACAGCAACGCCGTCGCCGCCAGCACGGTCACGTTGCGGCCGAGGGTCGGCATCTGCTCGTAGAACAGCACCTCGCGCACGCCCTCGACCGCGTAGTACGTCGGGAACAGCCGCGCCGCGCCCTGGATCAGGTCCGGGAGGAACGCGATCGTGGTGAACCCGCCACCGAGCAGGAACGACGCCGTGGCGACGTTGACTCCGAGCATCGCGGTCGTGGTGACCCGGCGGGTGACGAGGCCGACGAGCACGCCGAGCCCGACCGAGCCGATCGCGGTGACGACCAGCAGCCCGGCCAGGATCGGCCAGCGGCCGTCCGGCGGGTGCAGCAGGCCGAGCGCGGCGCAGCCGGCGACGACCGCGAGCAGCAGGCCGCCGGCGGCGAGCGTGCCGCCGAGCAGCCGCCCGGTGACCAGGGCGGCGCGGCGGACCGGCGTGAGCGCGACGGCGCGCAGCGCGCCGGACTCGCGCTCGCCGGCGATGGCGAGGGCGGTGACGAGCGTGCCCGCGGTCAGCGACAGCAGCGCGAGCGCCGGGACGATCTGGTACGCGAGGAACGACACGTCCGGGCTGCGCACGTCGGTCTCGGCGACGTCCACGCGGTACGGGTTGGGCAGGCCGGAGACGGTGCCGGGCGGGAGGTCGTTCTCGCCCAGCGTGGCGAGCGTCGGGGCGTCGATCTCGACGACGGCCTCGTTGACCGAGCGGCGCACGTCGTCGGAGAAGTCGAGGTCGACGTTGTTGATCTTCACGTCGACCACGGCCCGGTGCGACGCCACGCGCTGCTCGAAGTCGGCCGGGATCGTGATGACGGCGGCGACCCGCTGCGCCTCGAGGTCGTCCTGCGCCTCGGCGGCGGTGCGCTCCACGAGGAAGAAGCCGTCGCTCTCGCGGATGATCTCGATGATGTGCTCGGCGGTCGGGCCGTGGCCCTCGACCACGAGCGCGACCGGCTGCCGGCCGACGGCGTAGGTCAGCGCGACGACCATCAGCGCCATGCCGAGCGCCGGCACCAGCGTCGCGGCGACGAGGATCGGCGAGCGCCGCCACCGTACGACGTCGCTGCGGGCCACCGCCCAGATCGCGCGCATCACGGCCGGGCCACCTTCCGCATCGCGAGCAGCGAGCCGCCGCAGACCGCGACGAGCACGGCGGCGAGCAGCCAGCGCGGCTCGGGCGTGACGACGAGGCCGTGGTAGGCGTGCTCCATGATCCCGACCGCGAAGTACGCCGGGGACAGGTGGGCGAGCGCGAACAGCCACGGCCCGTCGAACCGCTGCGGCTCCAGCGCGCCGGAGTCGAGGTAGAACGGCAGCGTCACGCCGACGAGCAGCGGCGCGATCGCGAGGACCCGGCGCACCTTCGCGCCGATCAGCCCGCCCAGCGCGGTCGCCGCGGCGACGGTGGCGACCACGCCGACGAGCACCTCGACCGGGTGGGCCGGCGTGACGCCGTAGCCGAACCAGACGATCGCCGCCGTGACGAGGCTCGCCGCGGTGCCGACCAGCGCCGCGGCCGCCAGCCGCCCGGCCAGCACGACGGCCGGTCCGCCGGGCGCGACCTGGAGCAGCCGGGCGGCGCCGACCTCCCACTCGCGCGCGGTGACCGTGCCGCCGAGCACGCCGCCGGCGATGCACGCGGCGAGCGCGACCGCGCTGACGCCGAGGTACTCGACGTAGCCGGTGTCCTTCGGCAGCACGTTGCGCAGCCCGGCGGTGACCCGCACGTCGGGGAAGCCGGAGCGCTCGGCGAAGATCGCGGCGGCCGCGGGCACGGCCCGCCGCACGTCCTCGGTGAGGTCGAGGTTGACGTTGTCGATCGTCAGGTTGACCGGCACGGTCCGCCCCGCGCGGATGCCCGCGTCGAAGCCCGGCGGGATCTCGATGATGGCGACGAGCCGCGCGTGCTCGAGCTGGTCCTTCGCGGTCGCCAGGTCCATCGGCCGCAGCTCGAACGAGTTGTGGGTGTCCTTCAGCGCCTCGACGTACGCCCGCGCCAGCGGCGTGTCCTCGCCCACCACGAGCCCGGTGGGCGCGTTGTAGCCGGTGAGCGCGAACAGGCTGAGCAGCAGCAGCAGGTTGATCGGCAGCGCGAGCACGAGCAGCGTCGTGACCGGCGTCCGCCGGAACGTCCTGAGCTGCAGCCGCAGCGCCGTGCCGAACGCGGTCACTCGCGCAGCCCCCGCCCGGTCAGCCGGAGGAACACCTCTTCGAGCGACGGCTCCTCGGTACGGATCGCGGTCACCGTGCCGGCGGCGGACGCGGCGTTGACGGCGGCGGCGGCGATCTCGTCGCGCGGGAGCGGGATGCGCACGGTGCCGCCGTCGACGGCGGGCTCGACCGGCACCGCCCTGGCCACGGCCGCCGCGACGGCGGTCGTGTCGGGCGTCGCGACGACGAGCGTCGCGCCGCCCTGGCGGCGCAGCGTCTCGGGGCTCTCGTCGGCGAGCACGTTGCCCTCGTCGATGATGACGACGCGGTCGCACAGCGCCGTCGCCTCTTCGAGGTAGTTGGTGGTGAGCAGCACGCTGCGGCCGTCCTCGCGGAGGCGTTCGACGTGGTCCCACAGCGCGCGGCGGCCGTGCACGTCGACGCCGAGCGTCGGCTCGTCGAGGAACAGCACCGGCGGGTCGTGCAGCAGCGCGCGGGCGAGCGCGAGGCGGCGCTTCATGCCGCCGGAGTACGTGGCGACGCGGCCGTCGCGGCGGTCCCACAGCCCGACGAGCGTGAGCACCTCCTCGATGCGCTCGGCCGGCGTGCCGTACATCGACGCGAACAGCCGCAGGTGCTCGAACGCCGTCAGCTCGGCGTAGAGGCCGGACTCCTGCGGCACCGCGCCGATCAGCCGGCGCAGGTCGGCGCCGCCGTTCGCGGCGTCGCGGCCGAGGATCGCCGCCCGGCCGGCGTCGGGGCGGCGCAGGCCGCAGCAGACGTCGACGGCGGTGGTCTTGCCGGCGCCGTTCGGGCCGAGCAGCCCGACGACCTCGCCCTTGTGCACCCGCAGCGACAGGCCGTTCAACGCCACCCGCTCGCCGAAGCGGACGACGACGCCCTCCATCTCGATCGCGGCGGTGCCGGAGCGGGCGGGCGCGCTGGGCCGGAGCGCCGGTGCCGCGGCTGGGACGGCGACCGGCCCGGCGAACGCGAGCGCGCCCGCCCGCCGCCAGGAGGCGTACGACAGCAGCAGGACGCCGGCACACGTGAGCCCGACGAGCACGACGCCCGCCTCGTCCACGCGCTGCCGGTCGTGCGCCGCCTCGACCGCGACGAGCGCCGCGACGACGGCCGCGAGCCCCGCGAGCGCGAGCAGCCGCAGGAGCACCTTCCGCATCGAGCCCCTCCCCTTACTTCCGTGCCCCGCGGGCCGCGCGCCGCGGCGCGGGCATCGGCTCGTCGGCGGCGCCGAGCACCGCGCCGAAGTCGGCCATCGTCACGGCGACCGCGCCGCGCTTCGCCGACTTCGCGGCGCGGGTCAGCGCCTTGCGGCCGGCCGCGTCGCGCAGCCGCTTGAGGTCGGCGCCGCTCATGCCGTCGGTCGCGCCGGCGAGGCCGCGCAGGTCCACGTCGGCGCCGAGCGCCATGTCGCGGCAGAGCAGCGTGAGCAGCCGCTCGCGGGCGTCGAGGTCCGGCATCCCGACCTCGATCGGCGTGAGCCGCCGCCCGACGATCGCCTCGTCCACGATGTCGATGCGGTTGGTGGCCCCGATGAGCAGCACGCCCTCGCCGCCGCGCAGGCCGTCCAGCTCGCGGAGGAACTGGCCCACGACGCGCTGCTCCCACGGCGACGCGGAGTCGGTCGACCGGCGCCGCAGCAGCCCCTCGATCTCGTCCACGAAGATGACCGACGGCTTGTTCGCGCGGGCCTTGGCGAACAGCTTCGCGACCTTCTGCTCGCTCTCGCCGACCCACTTCGAGAGCAGGTCGGCCGCGGTGGCCTCGTAGAACGACGCGTTGACCTGCGACGCCACGACCTTGGCGACGGTCGTCTTCCCGGTGCCGGGCGGGCCGTGCAGGATCATCCCGGCCGGCGCGGTGACGCCGAGGCTCTTGGCCAGCTCCGGCTCGGCGAACACCGTGAGCAGCTCGTCGAGCTGCTCGCGCACGGCCGGCGCGAGCACCACGTCGTCCCACGTGAGCGGGTCGTCCAGGCTGAGCCGGTCCATCGCCTCGCGGTCCTTGAGCGCCGCCACGAGGTCGTCCTGCGTGATCAGCCGGTCCTCGGCCAGCGCGCGCTGCGCGGCCGCGGACACGACGGTCTCGATCATCGCGGCGTTGCGGCCGCGGGTCCGGCCGGCGATCACCGTCACGTCGACGGAGTCCCAGTCGACCGCGTCGCCGCGGCGTTCGAGCAGCACCCGCGCGATGTCCTCGCGGGCCGGCGTGTCCGGCAGCCCGACGAGCACCTTGAGGTCGAAGCGGCCCTCGCGCAGGCCGGGGTCGAGCCGGTCGACGTCGTTCGTCGCGGCCGCGATGACCAGGCCGGGCACCTTGCGGAACTCCTCCAGGGAGTTCATGAGCTGGGTGACCACCTCGCGGTGGTCCGCCGACGGCTGGTCGCCGCGGTCGCCGGCGATCGTGTCGATCTCGTCGAGGAACAGCACGCACGGCACGTTGTTGGCGGCGGTCTCGAACATCCGGCGGACGTTCGCCGCGGCCTCGTGCACGTACGACGACGCGATCGTCGCGGGCGAGAAGCGGATGTAGCGCATGCCGTACTCGCCGGCGATCGCCCGCGACAGCAGCGTCTTGCCGGTGCCGGGCGGGCCGTGGAAGAGGATGCCGTTGTGCTCGACGCCGTAGCGCGCGGCGGCGTCGGGGCGTTCGAGGATCGCGCCGATGCCGGCCCGCAGCCGCTCCTTCACGTCCTCCAGGCCGCCGACCTCGGCGAACGTCTCCAGCTCCTGCGGCTGCTGGACCTCCAGCGCCCACTTGTCCTTCGTCCGCCGCGCGACCTTCGGCGCGGTGACCTGCGCGCAGAGGATGCGCGCGGCGATCCGCAGGCTCTCCGCCGTGACAGCGGCGGCCTCGACCGCCGACTCGACCCGGGCGGACGCCGTCTCGCCGCCCTCGCGGACCGCGCGGCGCTCGGCGTCGTTCGCCTCCAGCTCCGCGCGCTGCGCGCGGCTGACCGCGGCGCGGGCGAGCAGGCCGTTGACGGACACCACGAGCGTGCCGCCGAACGCGCCCAGCTCGCGCAGCGCGACCTCCGCCGCGGCGCCCGCCGCGCCGAAGTCGTGCGCCGCCACCGCGTCGCGCGCCTCGGAGACGTGGCCCTTCACGCGGTCGAGCCGCAACGCCTCCGCGTCGACCTTGCCGAGCAGCTCCGGCCGGTCCACCCCGGCCAGGTCGGCGAGCGCGGAGCGCAGGTCGTCGGCGGCGCCGCCGATGCGGTCGAGCAGGACCCGCGCCTCGACCGCGGCGCGGGCGTCCTCCTCGGCCCAGCCGCGTTCGAGGCGTTCGCGCTCCTTGCGGCGGCGCAGCCGCGGCACCGCCGCGACCTGCGCCTCGCGCTCCGCCGGGTGCGCCACGGGCCGGTCGAGCAGCACCGTGGTGTACCGGCGGTACGCCGCGACCTCGGACTGACGGGGCATCAGTTCACCTTCGACGCCGCGCGCCGGCCGTTCCCGGACGGCGCCGGCGGCGTGAGCATCGCGGAGACGACGACCGACGGCCGGACCGTGCGCAGCGCCTCCTCCAGCTCCGGACCCTCCAGCGTCTCCTCGACCTCGAGCCGGGTGGCCAGCGCGTCCAGCGCGGGGCGGTGGGTGAGCAGCAGCTCGGACGCCTTCGCCTCGGCCTCGGACAGCAGCGTCGAGATCTCCGCGTCCATCGCCTGGTGGGTCGCCGCGCTGATGTTCGTCACGGGGACGTCGCCGTTGAGGAACGCCTCGCTGTTGCGCCCGAGCAGCCGGCGGCGGCCAAGCCGCGGGCTCATGCCGTAGCGGGCCACGACGTCCTTGGCGATGTTGCTGGCCTCCTCGAGGTCGTTCTCGCCGCCGGTGGACGCCTCGCCGAACACCAGCTCCTCCGCGGCCACGCCGGCCAGCGCGACGGTGAGCTGGTTGGTCAGCTCGCCGTAGGTGAGCAGCGAGCGCTCGGCGGCGGTCATCGTGGTGGTCGCGATCGCCTTCCCGCGGACGTGGATCGAGATGCGGTGCACGTCCTCCGCGTGGCCCGACGCCGCGGCGACGACCGCGTGGCCGGCCTCGTGGTACGCCGTGCGCTTGCGCTCCTCCGGCGTGAGCATCCGGCCGCGGCGCTTCGGGCCGGCGAGCACGCGCTGGACGGCCTCCTCGAACTCCGGCGTCTCGATCTCGGTCTTGCCCTCGCGGATGGTCAGCAGCGCGGCCTCGTTGACGACGTTCGCCAGGTCGGCGCCGGTGAAGCCGGGCGTGCGGCGGGCGAGGTACTGGTAGTCCACCGACGGCGCGACCGGCTTGCCCTCCGCGTGCAGGCGCAGGATGGCCTCGCGGCCGTGCACGTCGGGCTGCTCGACGGTGACGTGGCGGTCGAAGCGGCCGGGGCGCATGAGCGCGGGGTCGATGATGTCGGGGCGGTTCGTGGCCGCCATGACGACGATGCCGCTGGACACCTCGAAGCCGTCCATCTCCACCAGGAGCTGGTTCAGCGTCTGCTCGCGCTCGTCCGAGCCGCCACCGCCGCCGCCGGTGCCGCGCTTGCGGCCGGCCGCGTCGAGCTCGTCGATGAAGACGATCGCGGGCGCGACCGCGCGCACCCGGCGGAACAGGTCGCGGACACGGGCCGCGCCGACACCCACGAGCGACTCGACGAACTCCGCGCCCGCCACCGAGAAGAACGGCACCCCCGCCTCGCCGGCGACGGCCTTGGCCAGCAGCGTCTTGCCGCAGCCGGGCGGGCCGAACAGCAGCACGCCCTTCGGCGGCTGCGCGCCCACGTCCTCGTACTTCTCCGGGTCGGCGAGGTAGTCGCGGACCTCGCGGAGCTCGGCCACCGCCTCCTCGGCGCCGGCGACGTCGGAGAACGTCACCGCCTTGGCCTGGCCGCGCTTGGTGCGCCGCGCGCCGACCGTGCCGAACGTCATGACCTCGCCGATGCCGCCGCCGCCCTTGGACAGCGAGAACAGCAGCGTGAACAGGTTGGCCAGGATCATCAGCGGCAGCAGGAACGTCGTGATCAGGCGGACCGTCGCCTTCTCGCCCTGCTTGTCGAACACGACCCGCGCGCCCTTGGTCACGAGGTCCTGCGACAGCTTGCCGGTGACCGCGTCGCTCTTCGGGTACGGCAGCCGGAACTCCCCGCCGCCCTTCGGCGCGTTGAGCGCGGGGGTCGTCTCGGCCGGCGTGGTCGTCTGGGTCGCCGTGCCGGGGCGGGTGGCGGTGGACTTCGGCAGCGGCACCGGCGTCGCCGCGAAGTGGCCGACGACGACGGCGTCCTCGTCGAGGAAGCGCGCCTCGACCACGCGGCGCTGGTTCATCAGCGCGGTGAGCTCGTCGTAGGTCACCTCGCGGCCGGTGGTCGGGGCGCCGAGGTACGACACCGCCCACGCGAACGCGCCGAACAGCGCGATCAGCGAGGCGAGCAGCCCGAGGACGAGCCCGCGCGGCATCAGCCGGCGGCCGACGTTCGCGCGGCGCCAGCGGCGCAGCAGCGTCTTGCGCAGGCGGTTCGCGCGGCGCAGCAGCGTGCGGGCGCGCGTGGAGGAGGTCGGTTCCATGCGGGTCTCCTGGACTGGGTGGAGCGGGGCGGACGGTCGGGCGGGGGCGGCCTGGCGGCTCAGCGCCGTTGCCGGGCCGTCCGGTAGGCGTACGCGTACGCCATCGCCATGCCGGCGGCGGCCGCGCCGATCGGCAGGACGGGTGGTCGTTCCTGGCGGCGGCGCAGCGACATCTGCCACTCCGTCGCGGTCTCCTGCTCGGTCGCGCTCTCGGCGACGAACGCGAGCTGCGGCTGCTCCTGCTGCTGCGCGACGACGGCGGCGTTCGGGTTGGCCTGCGTCACCGGCTGCGCCTGGGCCTGCGCCTGGGCCTGGCTCTGCGCCTGGCGCATCGCGGCCTGCACGTGCGGCGCCGGCTGGTTCACCGGCTGCGACGGCGGCTGCTCGACCACCGGCGGCGCGGCCGGGCGCGGCGCGACCGGCGCCGGCGCGAGCGGGTTGTCGAGGACGGTCAGCGCGCCGCGCGCCTTCGCGGCGCGGAACGCCCGCGTCCCGAGGAACACCGCCTGCAACGGCTTGCGGCCGGCGCTCGGCCCGAGCGGCGAGTGGTCGACGGCCGGGACGTACGTCGCGCAGACCTTGCCGCGCGCGTCGCTGCGGCCGATGCCGAGCGGGATCGAGTCGGCGAACAGCGCGACGTCGACGCCGGCGACCGGCGGCCCCCACGGCAGCCGCAGCGTGCTGCACACCAGCGCCTGGCCGAGGATGTTCAGCTTCGCCGGGCCGGTGACCGTGATGACCGTCGGCAGCGGGCAGTACGCGCCCGGCACCTCGTACGCCGTCACGGTGCGGCGGTCGCCGTCGCGGATCCAGATGGCCGACTGCTGGAACGAGTTCGTGTCACAGGTGATGGCGTCGTTCTCCGCCTGCACCTCGGAGTAGACCGGGTGGCGGAAGATCGCCTGGAGCCCGCACCGGCGGCTCAGCCGGACGACCGTGGCGTCGTCCTCGAGCTCGAGGTACGCGGTGCCGTCGCCCGCCGCGGCGATCGCCGCGCCGCCGGAGAGGCTGGTGTTGCCGACGTAGACGATGCCGTTGTTGCCGTTGTCGCCCCAGGTGCAGTGGCTGGCGAGCGAGCCGTCCGGCTCCACGAGGTAGATGTCGGAGCCGCCGTGCGAGAAGCCCCAGAACACCTTCAGCGTCGGGTCCCAGGAGTACTGCACGCAGCTCGGCTCCTGGCCGTTGACCGTCCACTGCTTCGCGAGCTTGCCGCCCGCGAGGCGGCCGCGGAACGTCGTGTAGCCGTCCTGCACGAACAGCGTCCGGGTGTCCCGGTCCACGTCGACGGAGAACGTCTGGACGTTCGTCTTGACGGACGGCAGCCGCTTGCCGGTGCGCGCGTTCATCCGGTGCACGGTCGTGGAGAACGTCGTGTTCCAGCACGTGTAGCCGGGCTCCTGCGGCGGCGGTGGGTCCTCGCCCTCCTCCTCGCTGTCGGCGGCGTGGATGTCGCCGTAGTAGAGGTTCTCGCCGTCGAAGCCGATCGAGCCGGACTCGGTGCGCACGTCCTCGATCTGCCAGCTCTTCAACGGCTCCATCTCGATGACCCGGAACCGCGGGCGGAACTGGTTGTCCGGCGTGCGCGTGCCGGGGCTCGGCGGGCCGCCGTCGGGCGGCATCGCGCCGACGAAGTCGGCGCCGGAGGACAGGTAGCGGAAGACGTTGCCGTCGCGGCAGGTCAGGAGGAACACCGACGGGACGTCGGTCGAGCGCTGCAGCGAGTTCGCCTGGCAGAACGCCGGCAGGCCGGTCTCGCGCGCCTTGAACGACTCGCCCGCGTCGGTCGAGATCGACGGGCGGCCGTTCGCGGCGCGCAGCAGCGCGAACAGCACGCCGGGCTCGCCCCACTCGGGGCGGGCGGTGTCGACGGCGTCGCTGGACGACGGCCCCCAGCCGCCGCCGCCGTCCACGCTGTTGAACAGGCCGTGGTCGGTCGCCGCGTAGATGACGCGGCCGGCGCCCTTGAGCGGGCTCACGACGACGTCCTTGATGCCGGAGGTCGCGTACGCCTGCTCGATCGCCGTCGTGCCGGTGCCGTACATCCACACGCCGCCGAGCGGCGCGGCGCGCTCGTCGGCGATGACGACGACGCCGCCCTCCTCGTCGAACGCCAGCGCGACCGGCTGCATCGTGCCGGTCTCCGAGACCGGCTGGAGGTCCGAGCCCGCCTCGACGGCCCCGGCGAAGACCGTCGCGGTCGAGGCGACCGCGATCGGCGTGCCGTTGACGTTGACCGGGCGGCGCGCGACGTACAGGCGGCCGGCGCCGACCGTGACGCCCACGATCTGCGAGCGCGCCTGGCCGACCGGCAGCCCCCCGGTGAACCCGCGCTTGACGAACGTCCGGCCGCCGTCGGTGCTGACGTGGACGTGCTCGCCGCCCCGCTCGGGGACGACGACCGCGCCCTCCATCTGCTCGCTGTAGACGCGGCCGAGCGCGCTGGCGCTGGTGAGGACGCTCTTCCAGGTCTGGCCGCCGTCGTCGCTGCGCGCGATCTCCATCGGCGAGGAGGCGACGAGGTGGCACGGGTCGTCGCCGACCATGCCCATCGTCCAGATCGCCTGGCCGGGCGGCTTCACCCAGAACCACGCGTCGCGGGGCAGCGCGTCGAGGCCGCACGCCTTCGGTCCGCCGGCCGAGAGCCCGGCCGGTGCCGCGCCCGGGCCGGCCGCCACGGGCGCGCCGCCGAGCGAGAGCACGGCGAGCACCGCCGCACACACGAACCCGAGCCGCTGTCGCATCGCGCCTCCCTCTTGGTGTGGAGAGATTCGCGAGGGGGGCGGCAGGTTCGCTGACACTTTCAGTGGTGTTTACGCGCCGCCCGCGACGGTAGGTTCGCCAGGGTGATCGGTCGCATCGTCATCACCGACGTCAGCCCCCGCGTGCTGTGCGGCGAGTGGCCGTCGAGGGCCGTCGTCGGCGAGCGGGTCCGCGTGGAGGCCACCATCTTCCGGGAGGGCCACGGCGCGGTCGCCGCGGGCATCCTGCTGCGCGCGCCGGGCAGCGAGAAGGGCGGCGGCCGGGCCAAGCGGCTGCCGATGCGCCACGAGGGCCACGACCGGTTCGCCGGCGAGATCGTGGTCGACGCGGAGGGGCGCTGGACGTACGCGATCGAGGCGTGGGCCGACCCGCTCGCGACCTGGCGGCACGCCGTTCCGATCAAGCTCGAGGCCGGCCAGGACGTCGAGGTGGAGCTCGAGGAGGGCGCCCGGCTGCTCGAACGCGCGGTGGACGAGGTGCCGAAGGGCGTGCGCGGCAACGGCCCGCGCGGCGTCCTGCAGAAGGCCGTCGAGGCGCTGCGCGACACCTCGCTCTCCCAGGCCGAACGCCTCGACGCCGCGCTCGCGACCGGCGTGCTCGACGTGACCGAGCGCTACCCGGTGCGCGACCTCGTCACGACCGGCGACAAGAACGGCATCTGGGTCGACCGCGAGCGCGCGCTCTACGGGGCCTGGTACGAGTTCTTCCCGCGATCCGAAGGGGCCGTGGGAACGCGGAGCGGGACGTTCCGCACCGCGATGGAACGCCTCCCCGCGATCGCCGAGATGGGCTTCGACGTCGTCTACCTGCCGCCGATCCACCCGATCGGCGAGACGTTCCGCAAGGGGCCGAACAACACCCTCGACGCCGGCCCGGACGACCCCGGCAGCCCGTGGGCGATCGGCTCCGCGGCCGGGGGGCACGACAGCGTGCACCCGGACCTCGGCACCATCGAGGACTTCGACGCGTTCGTCGCGCGGACCCGCGAGCTCGGCATGGAGGTCGCGCTCGACCTCGCGCTGCAGTGCTCGCCGGACCACCCGTGGGTCAGCAAGCACCCGGAGTGGTTCACCACGCGCGCCGACGGCACGATCGCGTACGCCGAGAACCCGCCCAAGAAGTACCAGGACATCTACCCGCTGAACTTCGACGACGACATGCGCGGGCTGTCCAACGAGGTCCGCCGCGTCGTGCAGCACTGGATCGACCACGGCGTGAAGGTGTTCCGGGTCGACAACCCGCACACCAAGCCGCTGGTGTTCTGGGAGTGGCTGATCTGGGACGTGAAGGCGACCCACCCCGACGTCATCTTCCTGGCCGAGGCGTTCACCCGGCCGCCGATGATGCACATGCTCGCGCGCATCGGCTTCACCCAGTCGTACACGTACTTCACCTGGCGCAACGCGAAGTGGGAGATCGAGGAGTACCTGCGCGAGCTCACCACCCCGCCGGCCGCCGACTACATGCGGCCGAACTTCTTCGTGAACACGCCGGACATCCTGCACGCGTACCTGCAGTACGGCGGGCAGGCGGCGTTCAAGGTGCGCGCGGTCCTCGCCGCGCTGCTGTCGCCGACCTGGGGCGTGTACTCCGGCTACGAGCAGATGGAGGGCACCGCGGTCCGCGAGGGGTCGGAGGAGTACCTCGACTCGGAGAAGTACCAGTACCGGCCGCGCGACTGGTCGGAGCCGGGCCTGGCGCCGTACCTGCGGACGCTCAACGAGTTCCGCCGGGCGCACCCGGCGACGCACTGGCTGCGGAACCTGGAGTTCCACCAGGTCGACAACGAGGCCGTGATCGCGTTCTCCAAGCGGTACGACGACGACGTCGTGCTCGTCGTCGCGAACCTCGACCCCACGACGGTCCGCGAGGCGACGGTGCACCTCGACATGCCGCTGCTCGGGCTCGACTGGGGCGACACGTTCCACGTCGAGGACGCGGTGACCGGCGAGACGTACACCTGGCACGGTCCGGCGAACTACGTGCGGCTCGACCCGTTCACCGAGCCCGCGCACGTGTTCTCCGTGCGCAGGACGTAGCCGCCCGCGCGTCGAAGGAGTCCCCGACCGGCTCTCGTCCTGTGGGGGGACTCCCGTGGCTCGCCTTCGTCTCGCGCTGCTCGCCGCCGCGCTCACCGCCGGCGCCGCCGTGCCCGCGCGCGCGGCCGACCCGACGGTGCTCGTCGCCGCGTCGACGGACGGGTCGCTCGTCCGCGTCACGCTGACCGGCCGCACCGCGACCACGGAGGTGCTCGTCCAGGGCTCCGACGCCGGCTACTACGCGCCCACGCAGGCGCGCGGCGACGCGGTGTCGTTCGCGTTCCTCGTGGAGGCGCCGCGCGGCACGCGGTACGAGGTCGGCCTGCTCGACGCGAGGACCGGCGCCGCCCGCCTGCTGACCCGGGACGGCCGGTCCGGCTTCCTGCTGGTCTCGCCGGACGGCCGGTTCCGCTACGTGATGCGCACCGACGCCGACGGATACCCCGTCTCGCTGGTCCGCACGGACGGCGCCGGGCGGAACGAGCGGACGCTCGTCGCGAAGCCGCGCACCCAGGTCGCCCAGCTCTCCGGCGCCGGCATCACGGCCGACGGCCGCACGATCTACCTCGCCCGCACGACGCCGACCGCGCCGTCGGTGCTGTTCGGCGTCGACACCGTCACCGGCGCGACCCGCGTCGTGCGGCCGAGCGTCCCGATGAAGGCGATCCACAACGTCGTCGTCTCGCCCGACGGCCGGATGCTCGCGGTGTCGTACATGGACGACGCGCGGGGCCTGCACGTCGCGACGGTCGACGTCGCGACCGGCCAGGCGAACGAGCTGACGACGTACGGCGCGCAGACGGCGTCGGCGTTCACCACCGACGGCACGGCGGTGGTGCTGACCGCGCCGTTCCTCGGCACCGGCCTCCCGGCCGAGCCCGGGCTCGCGCTCGGCGACGTGGCGAGCGGCGTGGTGACGCCGATCCTCGGCACGGCCGACCTCTACCAGGCCGTGCCGGTCGCGTGATCGTTCCCGCGGAGGGTTAGCCGGGCGCCGGGGGGTAGGTTCGCCTCCGTGGCGGACCCCCTCTGGTACAAGCGCGCGGTCTTCTACGAGGTCCTCATCCGCGGCTTCTACGACAGCAACGGCGACGGCACCGGCGACATCCGCGGGCTGACCGAGAAGCTGGACTACCTCCAGTGGCTCGGCGTCGACTGCATCTGGCTGCTGCCGATCTACGAGTCCCCGCTGCGCGATGGCGGCTACGACATCAGCGACTTCCTCAAGGTGCTGCCGGAGTTCGGCGACCTGGGCGACTTCGTCAACCTCGTGGACGCCGCGCACGAGCGCGGGATGCGGATCATCGCCGACCTCGTCATGAACCACCCGTCGGACCAGCACCCGTGGTTCCAGGCCTCGCGCAGCGACCCCGACGGCTTCTACGGCGACTGGTACGTGTGGCGCAACGACGACACCGAGTACTCCGACGCCCGGATCATCTTCGTCGACACCGAGAAGTCGAACTGGACGTACGACCCGGTGCGCCAGCAGTACTACTGGCACCGCTTCTTCAGCCACCAGCCGGACCTCAACTACGAGAACCCGGCCGTCCAGGACGCGATGATCGAGGTGCTGCGGTTCTGGCTCGACCTCGGCATCGACGGCTTCCGGCTCGACGCGGTGCCGTACCTCTACGAGGCCGAGGGCACCAACGGCGAGAACCTCCCGGCCACCCACGAGTACCTCAAGCGCGTCCGGAAGGAGGTGGACGAGAAGTACGAGGACCGCGTGCTGCTGGCCGAGGCCAACCAGTGGCCGAGCGACGTCGTCGAGTACTTCGGCAAGGGCGACGAGTGCCACATGGCGTTCCACTTCCCGCTCATGCCGCGCATCTTCATGGCCGCGCGGCGGGAGCAGCGCTACCCGATCTCCGAGATCCTCGCGCAGACGCCGGACATCCCGGACAACTGCCAGTGGGGCATCTTCCTGCGCAACCACGACGAGCTCACGTTGGAGATGGTCACCGACGAAGAGCGCGACTACATGTACTCGGAGTACGCCAAGGACCCGCGGATGAAGGCGAACATCGGCATCCGCCGCCGCCTCGC
>DASVPJ010000010.1:0-11538 GCA_036382875.1 Mycobacteriales bacterium | reverse complement strand
CATCTGCGACGAGTGCATCGACCTCTGCAACGAGATCATCGAGGAGGAGCTCTCCGAGGCCAGCGAGCTCAAGTGGGACGAGCTGCCCAAGCCCAAGGAGATCTACGAGTTCCTCGACTCGTACGTCATCGGCCAGGACTCGGCCAAGAAGACGCTCTCCGTCGCCGTCTACAACCACTACAAGCGGGTCCAGGCCGGCGGCAACGACAAGACCGACGTCGAGCTCGCGAAGAGCAACATCCTGCTGCTCGGCCCCACCGGCTGCGGCAAGACGCTGCTCGCGCAGACGCTCGCCAAGATGCTCAACGTCCCGTTCGCCATCGCCGACGCGACGGCGCTGACGGAGGCCGGCTACGTCGGCGAGGACGTCGAGAACATCCTGCTCAAGCTCATCCAGGCGGCCGACTACGACGTCAAGAAGGCCGAGACCGGGATCATCTACATCGACGAGGTCGACAAGATCGCCCGCAAGAGCGAGAACCCGTCGATCACCCGCGACGTGTCCGGCGAGGGCGTGCAGCAGGCGTTGCTGAAGATCCTCGAGGGCACCACCGCGTCGGTGCCGCCGCAGGGCGGGCGCAAGCACCCGCACCAGGAGTTCATCCAGATCGACACGACGAACGTGCTGTTCATCGTGGGCGGCGCGTTCGCCGGGCTGGACAAGATCATCGAGGGCCGGATCGGCAAGAAGTCGATCGGCTTCGGCGCGATCCTGCACTCCAAGGGCGAGGTCGACGCGAACGACGTGTTCGGCGAGGTCATGCCGGAGGACCTGCTCAAGTACGGCATGATCCCCGAGTTCATCGGCCGCCTGCCGGTCATCTCCTCGGTGCACAACCTCGACCGCACCGCGCTGATCCGCATCCTCACCGAGCCGCGCAACGCGCTGGTGAAGCAGTACCGCAAGCTGTTCGAGCTGGACGGCGTCGAGCTCGAGTTCAGCGAGGACGCGCTGGAGGCGGTGGCCGACCAGGCGATCCTGCGCGGCACCGGCGCCCGCGGCCTGCGCGCGATCATGGAAGAGGTCCTGCTCTCGGTGATGTACGACATCCCGAGCCGCAAGGACGTCGCGAAGTGCGTCATCACCCGCGAGGTCGTCCTCGACAAGGTGCTGCCGACGCTCCAGCCGCGGGAGACCCCGAAGAGGGAGCGCAGGGAGAAGTCGGCGTAGGTCCACGGCAGGCGGCGCTGCCTGCCCACCCGTGCGACGCCCCCCACTCCGCTGACCCGATCGGGTCACGGCCCGCAAGGCCGAACGTCACGACTTCGCCGACCCCCCTCCCGCGCCGAGTCGCGCGCTGTCACCCTGTGGGGCTCGCGCACCGGTGATGCCGCGCGAGCCTCGCGCGAGCGCTGGGGTGCGAACAGGTGGGGGGGTTGACCCATGTTCCGACCGTTGTCCCGTGCCCGGCGGAAGGTCCGCTGGATCGGAGCCGCGCTGCTGGCGGCCGCCGCCCTGAACGCCGCGGCGTCCGGCACCACCGCGACCGCCGCCGCCGATCCCTCGGCGGCGAAGCCGGCGATGCCGGAGGAGGTGCTCGCGGAGTATCGCGAGATGTTCCCGGACGTGCCGCTCGACGCGCTGTACCGGCGGCTCAACCTGGCGGCGCCGCGCAAGCGGCTGCTCGAACGCTTCGGCGTCGAGAACCCGACGACGTTCGCCGGCTCGTTCTACGACTACCGCACCGGCGTCTGGCACGTGCTGGCGACGACGCCCGCCGCGGCGGAGTCGTTCGCGGCCAGGGCGCGCGCCATCGGCGTCGACACCCGGCCCCGGGTGGTGCGCTACAGCGCCGCGCAGCTCACCGCGCGGGCCGCGCGCATCCGGGCCGGCCAGGACCCGATGAGCGCGGTCAGCCGCGCTGCGGGCGTCGACCTGATGACGAACAGCGTCACCGTCGCGGCCCCCGTGGCGCGCCGCACGCGGCGGGACACGATGGTCCGCTACGTGGACCCGGCCCCCGCCGCGGGACCTGACGACGCGTGCAGCGACCGGCGGGACTGCGGGGCGCCGCTGCGGACCGGCGTCATCATCTGGAAGGGCTCGTACGGCTCGCCGAAGTGCAGCCTCGGCTACGCCGCGTCGGCGACCGACGGGTCGCGCTGGGCGCTGACCGCCGGCCACTGCATCGGCGCGATCAACGAGACGTGGGGCCACGGCGAGCAGTACTTCGGCGCGGTCCGCCAGTGCGGCCTGCCGAGCTCGGACACGACCGGCGTCCCGTGCCTCAAGTCGACCGACGTGGACGTGGCGCGGGTCAAGATCTCGAACCCGTACTGGCTCGCGGGCGGCTTCGGCTACGTCTTCTACTCGCCGTCGTCGCCGGTGAACCTGTCGTACGCGATCCTGTCGCGCTACACGATCGAGGTGAACGACGTCGTCTGCATCCAGGGCTGGCACCGCAACTACACCGGCTTCCCCTCGGACGCGACGTACGGCTACGGCATCGTCAGCTCCGACCCGTGCGGCGGCATCAGCGAGACGTCGTCCCCCAGCCACTACGGGATGCCGGTCGTCACCCGCGCCTCGGCGTGCTCCGGTGACAGCGGCGGCGCGTGGCTGTACCTCACCAGCGACGACAAGCGGTGGGCGTACGGCGTGCACAAGAACGGCTACAAGGACGGCACCGACATCTGCGGCGACGGCAGCGGGGCGTGGTTCAGCTCCGTGCCGGCGATCAACGAGTTCTTCGACGCGAACAGCGCCGCGGACATCCGGATCGTCTACCGCTAGCCCGGCCCGCGCGGGGGTCCGGCGGTTCGGCCGGGCCCCCGCGCCGGCACCGCCCGTGAGCGGGGTCAGGCCTCGTCGATCGGGTGCGTCTCGCCGGCGACGTCGACCACGACCGGCTCGCCGTCGCGCAGCATCCGCGTCCCCGGCACGAACCCCGGCTCCTGGTCCGGGCGCCGGACGCTCACGTGGCAGCCGGTCAGCCCGGCCGGCACCTCCTGGATGCCGGGGAAGCTCTCCGGCTGGAACGCCGCCGTCCCCTGCCGGGACAGGTCGTCCGGGTCGTACAGCCAGTGACCCTGCTCCTGGCGCGGCGTGCCGAACGTCGCGTAGCCGTCGAACGCCTGCCCGCCCGCCTCGACCTTGATCCGGTAGAAGACCTTGGTGCCGGCCGGCCCGGTGAACGACGGCCTGCCGCCGTCGCCGAGCACCACGTCGACCTGGTAGCGCGTCCCGCGCTCGCCGCCCGTCACCTCGTACTGGACACACCGCGTCGGGGCGGCGGCCGTGACGCCCTCCGGCACCTGCTCCACGGTCGCGTCGACCCGCGCCACCTCGCGCCGGCCGGCCCCGGCCTGCGCCGAGGGCCCCGAGCCCGAGGCCGAGCCCGACGGTGGCGCGGTCGGGGCGGGGTCGTCGCCGCCGGAGCACGCCGCGAGCGCGGCGGGCAGCAGCGCGAGCGCGGCGAGCGACGCCGCGCGCCGCCCGGTACGGTCGAGCCGATGCGCGCCCATGCCTCGTACGCCGTGTTCACGGCCCGTTCCGACGACCCGCCTCCGTCGCTGCTGCACGACGCGAACGTACCCGCGCTCGACCCGGCCACGTGGAGCCTCGCCGCGCGGCCGGTCGAGCTGGGCGACCCGCTGCTGGAGGTGCTGCGGACGCTCGCGTTCGAGCGGGAGCCGCCGATCCGCAAGCGCTCGTACCCGCGGGCGCACCTGTACCGGCAGGCGTTCCTGCTGGAGCTCGAACGCGCCGACTCCCTCTACCCCGACGCGATCGGCTTCGCGGTCGGGGCGGTCGGCGCGCTCGCCCGCTGGGCCGACGGCCCGGTCGTGGACCTCACCGCCGAGCGGGTGTGGACCGCGCGCGAGTGGCGGCGCTGGTTCGGGCCGCGGCGGCCGTTCGACGCGCGGCGGCACGTCTCGATCCACGCCTCGTGGGCACCGGACGGCGCCACCGCGACGCTGCACACCCACGGCATGGGCAAGTGGGCGCACCCGGAGCTGGTCGCGCTCGACGTGCCCGACGCCGGCCGGCGCGTGGCCGGGCAGCTCCTCGGCCACCTCGCCGCGGTGCGAGCGACGACGCTGGAGCCGCTGGAGCCGGGGCACACGTTCGACCCCGGGTTCGGGCAGCCGATGGTGGCGTTCGTGCCGCTGGCGGGCGACCACCCGGTCGTCGGGCACCTCGGCGCGCCGCCCAGCGTGGTCGTCGACTACGACGTCGAGACCGACGAGACCGTGGACGGGCTCTTCACCCTCCTGCGGCACGCCAAGGCGCTCGACACCCCGGCGCCCGAACGCCGCCGCCGCCCGATGGCGACGTACCGCCGGCCCGTCGACGGCGCGGCGGCTACGCCTCCACCTTCGCCTGCGCCTCCGCGGTGAGCTTCCCGGCCCGCTGACCGTTGCGCTCGCCCAGGTGCAGGAGGACGCCGTCGCTCTTCTTGCCGCCCCACACGCAGACCACGGCCGGGATGTCGTAGCCGCTCACCGACGCGCACAGCACGTTGCCGACGTTGACCGGCTTGCCGACGGTGTAGCCGTCCTCCTTGGACTCCTTCGCGAACGTGCGGAACACGCTGCTCGCGTCCTCGTCGTCGGCGTCGCCGGCGAGCAGCAGCATCGTCGGCTTCCCCTTCACGCCGTACAGGCCGCTGACGCCGCGGTGGATGTTCTCGGTGCCGTCGAGCGCGTCCTTGGCGATCTTCTGCGAGTTCTCGTCGAGCAGGAGCTGGGCGGTGCCGATCTGGTTGGGCCGCGAGAACGGGTCGGCGATGTCGCGCCGGATCGCGCTCACCCCGCCGGAGATCGCGCCGACCGCGAACACGACGGCGATGCCGCCCTTCACCACGGTGCCGATGCCGACGGCGCGCGAGCGGCGCGGGGGAGGCTGGTTCCAGCCCTGCGGTGAGCCCCAGCCGGCGGCGTCGGGCGCCGGGGCCGGGGGCGGGTACGCCGGCGGCGCGTAGCCGGGCGGCGGGGGCGGCGGTGGCGGCGGGGTCGCCGCGGCGGGCGGGGCCGGCTCGAAGCCCGCGGTGCCCGGCTCGTCGTTCTTCTTCCGCGGGGCCATCTACGCCTCGACCCCGTCCCAGGCGAGCTGCGCCAGCCGGCCGGCGACCTTGACGTCGCGCGTGCCGAAGTGCATGAGGATGCCGTCGGACTTCTTGCTGCTCCAGAAGCACGCGACGCCGGGCGACTCGGGGTCGTCCATCGACGCGCACAGCACCTTGCCGACCGGCGTCGCGGGGCCGATCCGCGCGTCGGCGTCGCTGTCCTTGAACTCCTCGTAGATGCCCTTGGCGTCGTTGTCGTCGGAGTCGCCGGCCACGATGAGGAACGTCGCCTCGCCGTTGACCGCGTACACGCCGCTGACCGCGCGGTGCACGTTCTCGACGTTCTTGCGCATGTCGTCGGCGACCTTCTGCGCGTCGGCGTCGGTCATCAACGTCCCCTCGCCGATCGTCTGCGGCGTGGTGAACGGGTCCTTGTGGTCGCGGAGGTAGTTCTGCACGGCGCCGGCGGCGGCGAGCACGCCGAACACCACCACACCGCCGATCAGGCGGCCGGGCAGCCGGAAGCCGCGCTTCTTCGGCGGCGGCGCGCCCCACTGCTGGGCGGGGTCGAACGCCGCGGGCGGCGGCGGCGGGGGCACCGACCCGTCGGCGGGCGGGGTCGCCCAGCCGTCGGGCGGCGGCGGGGCGCCGTCGTTCTGGGTCATGAAAGGTCCCTCCCCATGAAGTCGCCCCCGGACGGTCCGGTGGGCGGGCAACGCTACGGCAGTTCGTACCGGCGCAGCGCGACCGGTCGCATGTCGACGTGGTGCAGCAGCCAGACCCGGCCGTCGTGCACCACGCCCTGGTGGCCCTGGTCGCCGCGGTCGGCCCGCCAGAACCCGGTGCGCGAGAGCGTCACCGGGTCGAAGCGGGACAGCAGGTACGAGCACTGGCTCCCGACGGTGTACACGCTCCCGCCGCCCGCGAACAGGTCGAACGCCTCGTCGACCGGTGCCGACGCGAGCACCCGCAGGTCGTCCAGCGCGAGGCGGGTCAGCCGGACGTCGCCGTCGCCGGCCGCGTGGATGCCGGCGTAGAGCCCCTCCGGCGCGACGGCGAGCGGCAGGTTCGCGAACGAGCCGGCGGTCCGCACCTCCCGGCGCGCGGCGACGCTGCCGTCGGGCGACACGCGCCAGAGCAGCACGCGGCCCGGGTCGGCCACGCCCACGTACGCGCTGCCGCCCCAGGTCGCGAGGTGCTCGCCGCGGCCGGGCGCCCAGCCGCTGCGGTTGTGCTCCGGCAGCGCGGTGGCGTGCACGACGGTGCCGTCGGGGCTCACCCGGACGACCCCGACGAGCCCGGCCTCGCCGCCGCCGAGGATCCAGGCGCCGGTCGTGTCGGCCGCGACGGCGAACGGGTACACCGGCGTCCCGCCGACGGCCACGTCGTCCGGCGTCCAGCGGCGCGCCTCCGCGCCGGTGCCGGTGTCGTACAGGACGACCGAGTAGTCCTCCTGGACGGTCCACGCCCGCGACCCGACGACGGAGACCTCCCAGGCGTGCCTCGGCGTGGCGATCCGCACGCGCGACCCGTCGGGCGCGACGCCGGCGAGGCCGCCGTCGACCACGTACCAGATGCGCCCGCCGCCGGAGACGGGCCCCTCGGGCAGCGCCCCGGCACGGCTGATGTCCACCGACGCCGCGGCGCCCGGCAGCTCCGCGGCGCCGAGGTCCTCGACGCAGGCCAGGACGGGCGCGGACACGGTGGGCAGCGGGGGCAGCGACACCGGCGGCAGCGGCGGCAGCGTGACCGGCGGGAGCGCCGGGAAGGCCGTGGGCAGCGCGGTGGGCACCGGGGTCGGGGCCGCGCGAGCGGGCGACGGCGTGACCGCCGGCGCGGCGGTCGGCGGCGGCGGCGCGTACGGCTGCCCGGCCGCCGCGACGAGCACGTCGCTCGCCGGCCCGGGCAGGCGCGCGGCGACGACCGCGCCGGCCGCGAGGAGCTGGGCGGCGAGCGCGCAGCCCAGGACACGGCGCGGGTGCACGCGACGACGGTACCGGGACGAAAAGCCGTTCGGAGGCGAATCGGGCGGCTCCGTAGACTCCGGCCATGCCGAACGCCGACCTGCCCAAGGAGTACCTGCCCCACGACGTCGAGGGGCGGCTGTACGAGTCCTGGGTGGCCCGCGGCTACTTCACCGTCGCGGCCGAGGGCGACAAGCCGGCGTACACGATCGTCATCCCGCCCCCCAACGTCACCGGCTCGCTGCACATGGGGCACGCGTTCCAGCACACGCTGATGGACGCGCTGACCCGCCGCCGCCGGATGCAGGGCTACGAGTCGCTCTGGCTGCCCGGCATGGACCACGCCGGCATCGCCACGCAGAACGTCGTCGAGGCGACGATGCGCAGCGAGGGCGTGACCCGGCACGACCTCGGCCGCGAGACGTTCGTCGAGCGGGTGTGGGAGTGGAAGGCCGAGTACGGCGGCAAGATCCTCGGCCAGATGCGCCGCCTCGGCGACGGCGTGGACTGGACGCGCGAGCGGTTCACCATGGACGAGGGCCTGTCGCGCGCGGTCCGCACGATCTTCCAGCGGCTCTACGACGAGGGCCTGATCTACCGCGCCGAACGCATCATCAACTGGTGCCCGCGCTGCATGACCGCGCTCTCGGACATCGAGGTGGAGCACAAGGAGGTCGAGGGCGAGCTCGTCTCGATCTCGTACGGCCCGCTGACCGTGGCCACCACCCGCGTCGAGACGATGCTCGGCGACACCGCGGTCGCGGTGCACCCGGACGACGAGCGGTACCGCGACCTCGTCGGCACGACCATCACGCTGCCGCTGGTGGGCCGCGAGATCCTCGTGGTCGCCGACGAGCACGTGGACCCGGAGTTCGGCACCGGCGCGGTGAAGGTGACGCCGGCGCACGACCCCAACGACTTCGCGATCGCGCAGCGGCACGACCTGCCGGCCGTGACGATCCTGAACGCCGACGCGACGCTGAACGACGAGGTGCCCGAGCCGTTCCGGGGCCTGGACCGCTTCGCCGCCCGCAAGGCGGTCCGCGAGGCGCTCGCGGCCGAGGGGCTCGTCGTCGCCGAGCGGCGGCCGTACCTGCACTCGGTCGGCCACTGCCAGCGCTGCTCGACGGTGGTGGAGCCGCGGCTGTCGTTGCAGTGGTTCGTCAAGGTGGGGCCGCTCGCCAAGGCGGCCGGCGACGCGGTGCGCGACGGCCGCACCCAGATCGTGCCGCGGATGTGGGAGAAGACCTACTTCGAGTGGGTCGACAACATGCACGACTGGTGCATCAGCCGGCAGCTCTGGTGGGGCCACCGCATCCCGGTCTGGTACTGCGAGAACGGCCACACGATCTGCCGCGCGGAGGACCCGGCGTCGTGCCCCGAGTGCGGGAGCGGCGCGCTCACGCAGGACGAGGACGTGCTGGACACGTGGTTCTCGTCGGCGCTGTGGCCGTTCTCGACGCTGGGCTGGCCGGACGAGACGCCTGACCTGGCGCGCTTCTACCCGACCGACGTGCTGGTGACGGGCTACGACATCATCTTCTTCTGGGTCGCCCGGATGATGATGTTCGGCCTGTACGCGATGCCGGACGTGCCGTTCCGCACGGTCGCCATCACCGGGCTGGTGCGCGACGGCCGCGGCCAGAAGATGTCGAAGTCCAAGGGCAACGTCATCGACCCGCTCGACTTCATGGACCGCTACGGCGCCGACGCGCTGCGCTTCGCGCTGGCCCGCGGCGCCAACCCCGGCTCCGACGCGGCCATCTCGGACGAGTGGGTCGAGGGCGCCCGCAACTTCTGCAACAAGCTCTGGAACGCCACCCGCTTCGCCCTGCTCTCCGGCGCCGCCGCCGCCGCGCCGCTGCCGCCGGCGGCCGAGCTGACCGGGCCCGACCGCTGGATCCTGTCGCGCCTCCAGCGCGTGGTGGCGACCGTCGACGAGGCGTACGAGGCGTTCGAGTTCGGGGCGCTGGCGCAGGCGCTGTACCACTTCGCCTGGGACGAGCTGTGCGACTGGTACGTCGAGCTGGCGAAGATCCCGATCACGGCCGGCGGCGCCGACGCCGAGCGCACCCGCGCGGTGCTGGGCCACGTGTTCGACAGCCTGCTCCGGCTGCTGCACCCGCTCGTGCCGTACGTCACCGACGCGCTGTGGCCGACGCTCACCGGCGGCGACTCGCTGGTCGTGGCGCCGTGGCCGGTCGTGGACGACGCGCGGCACGACGCCGCGGCCGAGGCCGAGGTCGAACGCCTCCAGGCCGTCGTCACCGAGGTCCGCCGCTTCCGCGCCGAGCAGCAGGTGAAGCCGTCCGCGAAGCTGCCCGCCGTCATCCGCGCCGAGGGGGCGTTCGCCGAGGTGTGGGGGAGCGCCGTCGCCTCGCTCGCCCGCCTCGACCTCGTCGCGGAGGCCGGCGAGGGCTGGTCGACCGTGACGGCGGCGGGGGTCGAGGTGTCGTTCGACCTGTCCGGCGCGATCGACGTCGCGGCCGAGCGGGCCCGTCTCACCAAGGCGATCGCGACCCACGAGGCCGAGGCGGCGAAGCTCTCGGGCAAGCTCGGCAACGAGTCGTTCGTCGGCAAGGCGCCGCCGGCCGTGGTCGAGGAGACCCGGCAGCGGCTCGCCGACGCGCAGGACGAGGTCGGCCGGCTGCGCGCGCTGCTCGACGCGCTCCCCGCGTGAGGCGGGCGTGAGCGACTTCGCGCGCGTCGAGGCGGCGCTGGCCCGGCGCATACCCGGCAAGGACGAGATCCCGAAGATGCGGCCGGACATCGCCCGGATGTCGCTGCTCATGGACCTGCTCGGCTCGCCGCAGAAGTCGTACCCGTCGATCCACCTGACCGGCACCAACGGCAAGACATCGACCACGCGGATGGTCGACGCGCTGCTGCGCGGGTTCGGGCTGCGGCCCGGGCGTTACACGTCGCCGCACCTGTCGACCGTCCGCGAGCGCATCGCGATCGACGGGTCGCCGGTGGACGAGGAGACGTTCGCCCGGGCGTACGACGACGTGGCGCCGTACCTCGACCTGGTGGACCAGCGCTCCGAGCAGCGGGTGACGTACTTCGAGACGCTGACGGCGATGGCGTACGCCGCGTTCGCCGACGCCCCGGTCGACGCCGGCGTGATCGAGGTCGGCATGGGCGGGCAGTGGGACGCCACGAACGTCGTCCAGGCCGGCACCTGCGTCGTGACGCCGGTCAGCCTGGACCACCCCGAGCTGGGGTCCACGGTGCGCGAGGTCGCGACCGAGAAGGCCGGGATCGTGCACGAGGGCGCCCGGGTCGTCTCCGGCGTGCAGGACCTGGCGGCGGCCGAGGTGCTCGTGGCCCGCTGCGCGTCGGTCGGCGCCGAGCTCGCCGTCGAGGGGGTGCACTTCGGCGTGCTCGACCGCCGGGTCGCCGTGGGCGGGCAGGCGGTCACGCTGCGCGGGCTCGGCGGGGTCTACGAGGATCTGTTCCTGCCGCTGCACGGGTCGTACCAGGCGTCCAACGCCGCCTGCGCGCTGGCCGCGGTGGAGGCGTTCCTCGGGGGTGGCGAGGCGCCGCTGGACGTCGAGGCGGTGCGCGCCGGGTTCGCGATGGTCGACTCGCCGGGGCGGCTGGAGATCGTCCGCCGCTCGCCGACCGTGCTGCTCGACGGCGCGCACAACCCGGGCGGCGTCGCGGCCCTCGTGGGGGCGTTGGAGGAGGCGTTCGCGTTCGACCGGCTCGTCGGCGTCGTCGCGATCCTGTCGGACAAGGACGTTCCGGCCATGCTGTCGCTGCTGGAGCCGGTGCTCTCCGACGTCGTGGTGACCACCAACCACTCGCCGCGCGCGCTGGCCGCCGACGAGCTGGCGGCGCTGGCGGTCGAGGTGTTCGGGCCGGACCGGGTCGTCGTGGAGCCGTTGCTGCCGGACGCCATCGACGCCGCCGTCGCGCTGGCCGACGACGCGGGGGAGGGGGCCGGGGTGCTGGTGACCGGCTCGCTGTACACCGTCGGCGAGGCGCGCACCCTGCTGCTCGGTTGAGCCGCGCCGCGGCCCCGGGCGGGGGCCCGGCCGGGACCCGTTCTGTGAAGATCGCCACGCGGGCGGGCGTGCTCCTGGGCTGCACAGTTGGGGTGCGGGCCGGTCGGCGGCTAGAGTCCCGCCCCATGTCCGAACGCACCCTGGTCCTGGTCAAGCCCGACGGCGTACGCCGCGGCCTCGTCGGCGAGGTGGTCCAGCGGCTGGAGCGCAAGGGCCTCACGCTGGTCGCGCTGGAGCTCCGTACGCTCTCGCGCGAGACCGCCGAGGAGCACTACGGCGAGCACCGCGAGCGGCCGTTCTTCGGCGAGCTGGTCGAGTTCATCACCGGCGGCCCGCTGGTCGCGCTCGTGGTCGAGGGCCCGCGCGCGGTCGAGGCGGTGCGCACGCTCATGGGCGTCACGGACCCGGTGAAGAGCGCGCCCGGCTCGCTCCGCGGCGACTACGCGCTGGAGATCGGCCAGAACCTCGTCCACGGCTCCGACTCGCCGGAGTCGGCGCAGCGCGAGATCGGGATCTTCTTCCCCGGCCTCTAGTCACCCTCCGCGCAGCGGTGGG
>DASVPJ010000009.1:0-4102 GCA_036382875.1 Mycobacteriales bacterium | reverse complement strand
GGCAAGGACGAGGGCGGCCGGCACACGCCGTTCTTCAACAACTACCGCCCGCAGTTCTACTTCCGCACCACGGACGTGACCGGCGTCGTCAACCTCCCCGAGGGCGTCGAGATGGTCATGCCGGGCGACAACACCGAGATGCGCGTCGAGCTGATCCAGCCCATCGCCATGGAGGAGGGCCTCCGCTTCGCCATCCGCGAGGGTGGCCGCACCGTCGGCGCGGGCCGCGTCACCAAGATCATCAAGTAGTACCTACGCCGTGCACGGCGGCCTGGCTCGCATAGCAGGCCGCCGTACACGCGCGAGGACCCCATAGAGCAGCGACACCGAGGACAGGACACGATGGCGGGACAGAAGATCCGCATCAGGCTCAAGGCCTACGACCACGAGGTCATCGACTCGTCGGCGCGCAAGATCGTCGAGACGGTGACCCGGACGGGCGCGCAGGTCGCCGGGCCGGTGCCGCTGCCGACGGAGAAGAACGTCTACTGCGTCATCCGCTCGCCGCACAAGTACAAGGACTCGCGCGAGCACTTCGAGATGCGCACGCACAAGCGCCTCATCGACATCATCGACCCGACCCCCAAGACGGTGGACTCGCTCATGCGTCTCGACCTCCCCGCGGGCGTCGACATCGAGATCAAGCTGTAAGGGCGACGTAGCGATGGCTAAGCAGATCAAGGGCATCCTGGGCGAGAAGCTCGGCATGACCCAGGTCTTCGACGAGAACAACCGGATCGTCCCGGTGACCGTCGTCAAGGCCGGGCCGTGCGTCGTCACCCAGGTGCGGACGCCCGACACCGACGGCTACTCCGCCGTGCAGCTCGCGTTCGGCGCGCTCGACCCGCGCAAGGCGAACAAGCCGACGCAGGGCCACTTCCGCAAGGCCGGCGTGCCGGCCCGCAAGTGGGTCCGCGAGCTCCGGACCGCGGACGCGAGCGAGTACACGCTCGGCCAGGAGATCACCGCCGACGTGTTCGAGGCCGGCGCGAAGGTCGACGTCGTCGGCACCAGCAAGGGCAAGGGCTACGCCGGCGTCATGAAGCGGCACAACTTCCGCGGCCTCGGCGCCGGCCACGGCGTCCAGCGCAAGCACCGTTCGCCGGGCTCGATCGGCGCGTGCGCCACGCCGGCGCGCGTGTTCAAGGGCACCCGGATGGCCGGCCGCATGGGCCACGTGCAGACGACGACCCTCGGCCTCACGGTGCACAAGGTCGACGCGGACCAGGGCCTGCTGCTCATCAAGGGCGCGGTGCCCGGCCCGGTCGGCGGCTTCGTGATGGTGCGGACCGCGGTCAAGAGCAAGGTGAAGCGGACGGTGAAGGCATGACCACTCTCGACGTCCGCGACGCGGGCGGCGCGGTGACCGGCAGCGTCGAGCTGCCCGCCGAGATCTTCGACGTCACCGCCAACGTCCCGCTGATGCACCAGGTCGTCGTCGCGCAGCTCGCGGCGGCGCGCCAGGGCACGCACAAGACGAAGACCCGCGGCGAGGTGTCCGGCGGCGGCAAGAAGCCGTACCGCCAGAAGGGCACCGGCCGGGCCCGCCAGGGCTCGACCCGCGCGCCGCAGTTCACCGGCGGTGGCGTCGTCCACGGCCCGGTGCCGCGCGACTACTCGCAGCGGACGCCCAAGAAGATGAAGCAGGCCGCGCTGCGCGGCGCGCTGTCGGACCGGGCCCGCGGCGGTCGCGTGCACGTGCTCGCGTCCTTCGTCACCGGCGAGACGCCGTCGACGAAGACCGCGGTCACCGCGCTGAAGTCGCTGACGCTGGGCCGCCACGCGCTCGTCGTGGTCGAGCGCAGCGACGAGCTGACCTGGAAGAGCCTGCGCAACGTCGCCGAGGTCCACCTCATCGCGCCCGACCAGCTCAACACGTACGACGTGCTGGTCAGCGACGACGTGGTGTTCACCGAGCCGGCGCTGGCGGCGTTCCTCGCCGGCGCGCCGAAGGGCAAGAGCGCCAAGGCGACGGCGCGGTCGAGCGAGGCGGAGGCGGTCGTGAGCGAGACCCCGGCCACCGACGCGGGCGAGACCAAGCCCGCGGGCGAGGGCGTGCCGACCGACGAGCTGGTCGAGGAGGTCGCCGAGCAGACGAGCAACGACCTGCTCGTCGAGCCGGTCAACGAGGCCCTCTCCGAGGCTGCCGAGGAGGAGACCAAGTGATCCCCGACCCCCGCGACGTCATCATCCGGCCGGTCGTGTCGGAGAAGTCGTACGGCCTGCTCGACGAGGGGAAGTACACGTTCCTCGTCGCGCCGGACGCGAACAAGACCGAGATCAAGATCGCGGTGCAGCAGATCTTCGGCGTCACCGTCACCGCGGTGAACACCGTCAACCGCAAGGGCAAGCGCAAGCGCACGCGGGGCGGCTTCGGCCACCGCGCCGACACGAAGCGCGCTGTGGTCAGCCTCGCCGAGGGCGACCGCATCGAGATCTTCGGCGGACCGGGAGTCGTCTGAGATGACCAACCGTCAGGTATGTGACAGGGCCGATCGGCGCCTCGGGGTCCCCGCGGCGTCGCGTAGCGACGGCGTGGGGTAAAGACATGGGTATCCGCAAGTACAAGCCGACCACGCCGGGCCGCCGCGGCTCGAGCGTCGCCGACTTCGTCGAGGTCACCCGCGACGAGCCGGAGAAGTCGCTCGTCCGCCCGCTGCACAGCAAGGGCGGCCGCAACGCGTACGGCCGCGTGACCACCCGCCACCAGGGCGGCGGCCACAAGCGGGCGTACCGCGTCATCGACTTCCGCCGCCACGACAAGGACGGCGTGCCGGCCAAGGTCGCGCACATCGAGTACGACCCCAACCGCACCGCGCGCATCGCGCTGCTGCACTACGCCGACGGCGAGAAGCGCTACATCATCGCGCCGAACCGGCTGAGCCAGGGCGACACGGTCGTCGCGGGCCCGGGCGCGGACATCAAGCCCGGCAACGCGCTGCCGCTGCGCAACATCCCGGTCGGCACCGTCGTGCACTGCATCGAGCTCCGCCCCGGCGGCGGCGCGAAGATCGCGCGGTCCGCGGGCGGCAGCGTCCAGCTCGTCGGCAAGGACGGGCCGTACGCCCAGCTCCGCATGCCGTCCGGCGAGATGCGCAACGTCGACCTCCGCTGCCGCGCGACGGTCGGCGAGGTCGGCAACGCCGAGCAGTCGAACATCAACTGGGGCAAGGCCGGCCGCATGCGCTGGAAGGGCAAGCGCCCGACCGTCCGCGGCGTCGCGATGAACCCGATCGACCACCCGCACGGTGGTGGCGAGGGCAAGACGTCCGGTGGCCGCCACCCGTCGTCGCCGTGGGGCAAGCCCGAGGGCCGCACCCGCCGAGTCAAGGCGAGCGACAAGCTCATCATCCGTCGCCGCCGTACGAACAAGAAGCGCTAGGGGAGCACGCAACCATGCCGCGCAGCCTGAAGAAGGGCCCCTTCGTCGACCAGCACCTGCTGGACAAGGTCGACGCCCAGAACGCGAAGGGGACCAAGAACGTCATCAAGACGTGGTCGCGTCGCTCCACGATCATCCCGGACATGCTCGGGCACACGATCGCGGTGCACGACGGCCGCAAGCACGTCCCGGTCTTCGTGACCGAGGGCATGGTCGGGCACAAGCTCGGCGAGTTCGCGCCCACCCGCACGTTCCGCGGGCACGTGAAGGACGAGCGGAGGTCGCGCCGTGGCTAACCCGCAGGCGATGGCGAGGGCGCGCTACGTGCGCGTCACGCCGATGAAGGCGCGCCGCGTCGTGGACATGATCCGCGGCCTGCCCGCCACCGAGGCGCTCAACGTCCTCAAGTTCGCGCCCCAGGCGGCGAGCGAGGACGTCTACAAGGTCGTCGCCTCGGCGATGGCCAACGCCGAGCACAACGCCCACCTGCGGGACCGCGACCGCCTCTGGGTCGCGGAGGCGTACGTGGACGAGGGGCCGACGATGAAGCGGTTCCGCCCGCGCGCGCAGGGCCGTGCCTACCGCATCCGCAAGCGGACGAGCCACATCACGGTCGTCGTCGAGAGCCGCGAGAAGGAAGGTGCCCGCTAGTGGGCCAGAAGGTAAACCCGCACGGGTTCCGCCTCGGCATCACGACCGAGTGGAAGTCCCGCTGGTACG
>DASVPJ010000007.1:0-70348 GCA_036382875.1 Mycobacteriales bacterium | reverse complement strand
GCCGTGCTGCCAGTCGCGCGACTCGGTGACGAGCGGGACGGACGTGGCGCGGCGGCCGCCGAAGAGGATCGCCGAGATCGGCACGCCCTTCGGGTCCTCCCACTCCGACGCGATCGTCGGGCACTGCGACGCGGGGGCGGTAAAGCGGGCGTTCGGGTGCGCGGCCGGCTCGCCGGAGCCGGGCGTCCAGTCGCGGCCCTTCCAGTCGGTGAGGTGCGCCGGCGGCTCGTCGGTGAGTCCCTCCCACCACACGTCACCGTCGTCGGTGCGCGCGACGTTGGTGAAGATGCAGTTGCCCCACAGCGTGCGGATCGCGTTGGGGTTGGTGTCCTCGCCGGTGCCGGGCGCGACGCCGAAGAAGCCGGCCTCGGGGTTGATGGCGTAGAGGCGGCCGTCCTCGCCGAAGCGCATCCAGCAGATGTCGTCGCCGACCGTCTCGACGGTCCAGCCCGGCACGGTCGGCACCAGCATCGCGAGGTTGGTCTTGCCGCACGCGGACGGGAACGCCGCCGCGACGTACTTGGGCTCGCCGGCCGGCGGCGTGAGCTTGAGGATCAGCATGTGCTCGGCGAGCCAGCCCTCGTCGCGCGCCATCACGGACGCGATGCGCAGCGCGAAGCACTTCTTGCCGAGCAGGGCGTTGCCGCCGTAGCCCGAGCCGTACGACCAGATCTCGCGCGTCTCCGGGAAGTGCGAGATGTACTTGGTCGCGTTGCACGGCCACGGCACGTCCTGCTGCCCGGCCTCCAGCGGCGCGCCGACCGAGTGCACGGCGGGCACGAAGAAGCCGTCGTCGCCGAGCTCGGCCAGGGCGGCGGCGCCCATCCGGGTCATGATGCGCATCGACACGACGACGTACGCGCTGTCGGTGATCTCGACGCCGAGCTGGCTGATCTTCGAGCCGAGCGGGCCCATGCAGAACGGCACCACGTACATGGTGCGACCGCGCATGCAGCCCTCGAACAGGCCCTTGAGCGTGGCCCGCATCTCGGCCGGGTCCATCCAGTTGTTGTTCGGGCCCGCGTCCTCCTGCCGCTCCGAGCAGATGAACGTGCGGTCCTCGACGCGCGCGACGTCGCTCGGGTCGGAGGCGGCGTAGAACGAGTTCGGCCGCTTCGCCTCGTCGAGCTTCACGAACGTCCCGTTGTCGACCAGGAGCCGGGTGAGGCGGTCCCACTCCTCGTCGGAGCCGTCGCACCACTCGACGCGGTCCGGCTGGGTCAGCTCCGCGATCTCCGTGACCCACGCGAGGAGGGCCTTGTGCTTCGTCGGCGCCGAGTCCAGACCGGGAACAGTCGTCATCCACCTACTCCAAGCGATCGCCGGACGTCGCTGGCCGGCACCGAACGGGGATACGAACCAGTGTACCTACGGTTCAGGGTTCCCTAACCCCCGGGGTCCACGCGGTAGACGCGGAAGTCGTACGGCACCCGCGTGCTCGCGTCCGGGCGTTCGGTGTCGCTCTCCTCCCAGAACGGCATCGACCCGCTCAGGTGCGCGACCTCGACCGCGCCGGGCACCGGCGGGGCGCCGGGGCCGGACCACACGACGAACACCGGGTCGCCGGGGAACGCCGCGACGTACGACGCCACGTACGGCGCGATCCGCCCGGGCTGGTCGGGCAGCAGCACCGAGAGCTCGCCGCGTTCGAGCCACACCGGCGTCGCCCAGTACGCCGTCGCGGTGCCGCAGCAGGCCGGCCGCTGCCACAGGAAGACGCCGCGGGCGTCGCCGGCCAGCCGCGAGACGCGCTCCGCGACGCCGAACGACCCGGCGAACTCGTCGTGCCCGCGCACCGGCAGCGACTGGGTGAGGAACGTCACGGCCAGACCGGCCGCGACCAGCGCGGACGGCACGCGCAGCGGGCGCCGCCCGCGCCACTCCCAGGCCCAGCCGAAGGCCAGCGCCAGCGCGACCAGCACCACCAGCCCGGGCAGCACGTGCGGCACGTAGCGGCGCGCCCACCACATCAGCCGCGTGGAGTTGCGCGAGCGCCAGGCGAAGACCGGGAGCAGCAGCAACGCCGGCGCCACCGCCGCCCACGACGCCGCGTCCCACCGGCGCAGCGCGACGGTCGCGAGGCCGAGCCCGGCGAGCGCGAAGCCGGGCAGCGTCAGGAACCACGCCAGCCGGATCAGGCTGTACTCGTCGTACGTCGGCTGCGGCGTGCCGCGGTAGACGTACGTCGCGTGCTCGAACAGCACCGGCCGCAGGAACCCCACGACGAGCAGCACCGCCGCCACCGCGCAGACGACGAGCCCCGCCGCGCGCTGGAGCCGCGGGCCGGCGAGCCGGTCCGGCCACGCGCCGCGCCGCGCGGCGAACGCCGCCACCCCCAGCAGCGCGAGCAGCGCGAGCGTCGGCAGCAGCCCGGGGACGCCGTTGTCGCGGGCGTAGCGGGCGGCGGTGCCGTACGCCTGCCAGCCGGCGTACGGCAGCACGGCCGCGAGCCCCGCCGCGCCCCAGGCGGCCTCCTCGTCGGCGCGCCGGGACGCCCACACCGCGGCCAGCGACGCGGCCGCGACGGTCACGACGAGCCAGCCGTCCGCGCGGGCCAGGAACGCGGTGCCCGCCAGCGCGCCCGCGGCCGCGGCCGCCGGGCGCCACCGGGTCCGGACCGCGACGACGACGGCGAGCAGCAGCCCCGCGAACAGCGCCTCGGCCAGTGCCTCGGAGGACGGGTACCTCGCCTGCCAGACCTGCAGCATGTTCGTGGCGAGCAGCCCGCCGCCGACGGCCGCCGCGACGACGCCGCCGACCCGGCGCAGCAGCGCGGCGACGGCCAGCACCGCGACGACGGCGACGAGCGGCGTCGCCGCGCGCAGCCCGCCGTAGCCGCCGGCGTCGTACGCCGTCGCGAGCAGCGCGGGCCACAGGTGGAAGAACTGCGGCACGATCCGCCCGCGCTCGGTGTCGCGCACCCAGATGCCCGGCATCCGCGCGCCGGGGCTGGACAGGCCGACCTGCAGGGTGGGGTGCGCGAGCGCCGGGTCGTCGATCGCGTACGAGCCGGTCTCGGCGATCGCGACGGCGTGCGCGACGTAGCCGCCGGGGTCCTTGTCGGCGACGCCGTAGGAGAACCCCGGCAGGAACATCGCCGCCGCCACCACGCCGGACGCGAGCACCGCGAGCAGGCCGGCCCGGTCGCGTTCCAGGCCGGGCCACGACCGGCGGGCGAGGGCGGCGAGGCCCCCGAGCACGAGCGCGGAGAGGGCCAGCACGAGTGGCAGGGAGTGCACGCCGGCGTGCGCCGTCGCGAGGGAGACGGTCGCCACGACCGCGAGGGCGGCGACCGCGCCGCCGGCGACGACGTCGGCCGCCGTGAGGCGTGCCGCCATGACGGCGGAGCATAGCTTCGCGGATACGCTTGGCCGCATGACGCGGTTGAAGCTCACTGTGTTCGGGACCGGCTACCTCGGCGCCACGCACGCCGTCTGCATGGCCGAGCTCGGCTACGACGTCCTCGGCGTCGACGTGGACCACAAGAAGATCGAGCTGCTGGCGAGCGGCGAGGTGCCGTTCTTCGAGCCGGGCCTCGAACCGTTGCTGCGCAAGAACCTCGAGGCGGGCCGGCTGCGGTTCACGACGTCGTACGAGGAGGCCGCGGAGTTCGGCGACGTGCACTTCGTCTGCGTCGGGACGCCGCAGAAGAAGGGCGAGTACGCCGCCGACCTCGGCTACGTCGACGCCGTGATCACCGGCCTGGCACCGTTCCTGACCCGCGAGTGCCTCGTCGTCGGCAAGTCCACGGTGCCGGTCGGCACCGCCGCCCGGCTGGCCGAGCAGCTCGCCCGCGAGGCCCCGAACAAGGACGTCGAGCTGGCCTGGAACCCGGAGTTCCTGCGCGAGGGCTTCGCCGTCGAGGACACGCTGCGGCCGGACCGGCTCGTGTTCGGCGTGCGCGAGGGCGGGCGCGGCGAGGCGGTGCTGCGCGAGACGTTCGCGCCGATCGTCGACGCGGGCACGCCGGTCATCGTCACCGACTTCCCGACCGCCGAGCTGGTCAAGGTGAGCGCCAACGCGTTCCTGGCCACCAAGATCTCCTTCATCAACGCGATGGCCGAGGTCTGCGAGGCCACGCACGCCGACGTGAAGAAGCTGTCCGAGGCGCTGTCGCACGACACCCGCATCGGCGGGCGGTTCCTGCACGCCGGCCTCGGCTTCGGCGGCGGCTGCCTGCCGAAGGACATCCGCGCGTTCATGGCACGGGCCGGCGAGCTGGGCGTGGACCAGGCGCTGTCGTTCCTCAAGGAGGTCGACGCGATCAACCAGCGCCGCCGCGCGCGGATGGTCGACCTCGCGCGTGAGCTGGTCGGCGGGACGTTCACCGGCAAGCGGGTCGCGGTCCTGGGGGCGGCGTTCAAGCCGAACAGCGACGACATCCGCGACTCCCCCGCGCTCGACGTCGCCGCGGCGATCCAGCGCCAGGGCGCGACCGTCACGGTCTACGACCCGGCCGCGGTCGAGAACGCGCGCCGCCAGCACCCGGAACTGGGCTACGCCGACAGCGCCGTCGACGCCGCGCGCGACGCGGACGCGGTGCTGCACCTGACGGAGTGGCTGGAGTTCCGGGAGATGGACCCGGCCGCGCTGTCGGAGGTCGTGCGCGAGAAGCGGATCGTCGACGGCCGCAACGCGCTCGAGCCGGCCCGCTGGCGCGAGGCGGGCTGGACCTACCGCGCCCTCGGGCGGCCGTGAGCACGCCCCACGAGCGCGCTGCGCGCGCCCGCGGGGGCCCCGGTCCGCTGCGGGCCGTCCTGTTCGACATGGACGGCGTGATCCGGCACTGGGACGACGTCGGCGCGAACGCCGGCGAGGACGCGGCCGGCCTGCCGCGCGGCGCGGTCAACGAGGTCGCGTACGCGATCCCGGAGTTCTGGCAGACGCAGGTCGGCGAGGTCACCGCGCGGGAGTGGGCCGAGGCGGTCGGCCGCGCGCTCGCCGAGCGGTACGGCCCGGGCGCGGAGCGGGCCGCCGAGATCTACTTCGACTACGCCGGCCGGATCGACCGGGAGATGGTCGCGCTCGTCGGCGCCGTCCGCGAACGCGTTCCCGTCGCGCTGCTCTCGAACGCCACCGACCAGCTCCGCGAGCACCTCGAGCACCACGAGCTGCTGGAGACGTTCGACGTGGTGTTCTCCTCGGCCGAGCTGCGCATGGCGAAGCCCGACGTGGCCATCTTCCGGCACGCCGCCGAGGTGCTCGGCGTCCGGACGGAGGAGTGCTTCTTCACCGACGACCGGCCGGCCAACGTCGAGGGCGCGCGCGCCGCGGGCATGCACGCGGAGGTGTTCACGTCGCGCGAGGACCTCGTTCGGCACCTCGCCGCGCTCGGGCTCGACCTGCGTGTTCACCCGAACGGGGCATAGCGAACGATCGCGGGCGGGCCGAGTCCGCAACCGTGATGCTTCGCAGGCGACCCGCCCCGGCCCCCGCGCCGGAGCCGCGGCTGATGACGCTGGTCGAGGAGACCGGCGCGTCGGCGCGCGCCGCGGCGTCGTTGCCCGAGGCGATCGCCGTGGTGCTGGAGGCGGTGGCGGTGGCGGCCGACTGGCCCGCCGCGCACGCCTGGCTGGCCGCGGCCGAGCCGAACACGTGGGTGTCGAGCGGGCTGTGGTTCCCGGACGACGCGATCGGCCTGGGGGCGTTGAAGCGCTCGTGCGTCGGCGCGCCGCCGACGCCGGCCCGCGGGCACCTCGCGCTGGCGCTGCACATGGAGGCGACGCAGTGGGTGGCCGACCTGTCGGGGATGCTCGGCACCTCCCGCTACGACGCCGCCATGGCGGCCGGGATGCGTTCGGCCGTGGCCTGTCCGGTGTACGCGAACGGCCGCGCCGTCGCGATCCTGGAGTGGTACCTGACGTCGTCCGAACGACCCGCCCCCGACGTCGCGCACGCGCTCGGGCACCTCTCCGGCGTGCTGTCGGAGGTGGCGGAACGGCCGGTGGTCGTCGCGGCGCCGCCGTCGCCGCCGTCGCCGCGCGCACCGCTCGGCGAGGCCGTTCGGTGGGTCACCGAGGAGGGCGTGCTCGCCCGGCTGCTGCTCGCGTGACGGCGTAGCGCCGGGGTAGGAACGTCGCATGCGAACCGACGACGAGACCGTTCGCCGCGTCCTCTCGGAGGCGCGCACGTGGGCCGTGGTCGGCGCCTCCGACGACCCGTGGCGGTCGTCGTACGGCGTCATGGAGGTGCTGCTCGACAGCGGCTACGACGTGATCCCCGTCAACCCCACGCACCGCCGCGTGCTCGGCCGCGAGTGCTACCCGTCGCTCGCCGACGTGCCGCGGCCGGTCGACGTGGTCGACCTGTTCCGCCGGTCCGACCAGGCCGGGCCGCACGTGGACGAGGCGGTCGCGATCGGCGCGTCGGTGGTGTGGACGCAGCTCGGCGTGTTCCCGGACCCGGCGGCGCTGGAGCGGGCGCGGGCGGCCGGGCTCACGGTCGTCGTGAACCGCTGCCCCGCGCAGGACATTCCCCGCCTGCTGCGCGCGTCGTAGCGGCGGGCGGCCACCGGCCCCGTCCCCCTCCCCCCGTTCTGTGCAGCCCGGTCGACCCTCCGCCGCGTGGCGATCTTCACAGAACGGGTCCGGCCCGAGTCCAGGCGGCGCGGCGCCGGCGCCGGGCCGGCGCCGGCCCCGACCTCAGATGCCGAGCTCGCGCGCGATCAGCATGCGCTGGACCTCACTGGTCCCCTCGCCGATCTCCAGGATCTTCGAGTCGCGGTAGAAGCGGGCGACCGGGTACTCGTTGATGAAGCCGTAGCCGCCGTGCACCTGAACGGCCTCGCGCGCGTTGGTCACCGCGATCTCGGAGGAGTACAGCTTCGAGATGGCCGCCTCCTTCTTGAACGGCTCCCCGCGCAGCATGCGCGCGGCGGCGGCGTAGTACGCCAGCCGGGCGGTGTGCGCGCGCATCTCCATGTCCGCGATCTTGAACGCGATCGCCTGGAACTTCGCGATGGGCTTGCCGAACGCCTCGCGCTGCTTCGCGTACTTGATCGACTCGTCCACGCAGCCCTGCGCCAGGCCGACGCCCAGCGCGGAGATCGCGATGCGGCCCTCGTCGAGGATCGAGAGGAAGTTCGCGTAGCCGCGGCCGCGGACACCGAGCAGGTTCTCCTCGGGCACCCGGCAGTCCGTGAACGTGATCTCGCGGGTGTCGGAGGCGTGCCAGCCGATCTTCGAGTACTTCTTGGAGACGGTGAACCCGTCCCGCGGCACCGGCACGAGGATGGACGAGATCTCCTTGCGGCCGTTGAACTCCTCGCCCGTGACGGCGGTCGCCGTGATCAGCCGGGTGATGTCGGTACCGGAGTTCGTGATGAAGCACTTGGTGCCGTTGACGACCCACTCGCCGCCGTCGAGCACCGCGGACGTGCGCGTGGCGCCGGCGTCGGAGCCGCCGCCCGGCTCGGTGAGGCCGAACGCCCCCAGGGCCGAGCCCGAGCAGAGCATCGGCAGCCACTCGCGCTTCTGCTCCTCGGTGCCGAACCGGTACACCGGCATCGCGCCGAGCGAGACGCCCGCCTCCAGCGTGATCGCCACCGACGAGTCGACCCGCGCCAGCTCCTCGAGCGCGAGGCAGAGCGTGAAGTAGTCGCCGCCCATCCCGCCGTACTCCTCGGGGAACGGCAGCCCGAACAGCCCCATCTCGCCCATCTGGCGGACGATGTCGTAGGGGAACTCGCCCGACTCGTCCATCTCCTCCGCGCGCGGCGCGACGACGTCGCGCGCGAACTGCTCGACGATCTTGCGGAACGTCTCCTGCTCGTCGTTGAGCCGGATGTCCATGCGGGGCCTCCTTCGGTGCCCGGAGAGTGTCGCACGCGGCGCACCGATACCCTCGTGGGGTGCAGGTCGTCTCCGGGCTCTACCGCCGGTTCCAGGTCGTCATCCACGAGATCGCGAAGTTCGGGGTCGTCGGCGCGTTCAACTTCGCGCTCGACGTCGCGCTGTTCAACGTCCTCCGCTCGGCCGACGTCGGCCCGCTCACCAGCAAGACGGTCGCCGTGTCGGTCGCCGCGACGTCGTCGTACTTCATGAACCGGCACTGGTCGTTCGCGCACCGCGCGCGCAGCGGCGTCCGGCGCGAGTACACGCTGTTCATCGCGCTGTCGGCGGTCGGCCTGGCCATCGCGCTCGCCTGCCTCGGCGTCTCGCACTACGTGCTCGGCTTCAAGAGCCGGCTCGCCGACAACGTCGCGGGCAACGGCCTCGGCACGGTGTTCGGCATGGCGTGGCGGTTCTGGTCGTTCAAGCGCTGGGTGTTCCTGCCGACGTCGCCGGACGGGCCGTCGCCCGCCGAGGCGGCCGTCGTGACGACGACCTAGGACAGCGACTCGTACGTCCGGCGCAGCCGTTCGACGTCGCGGCGGCGGTCCTCGTACGTCACGCCGACCGTGATCACCGCGAGCCCGGCGAGGCCGAGCGTCGCCCACTTCGGCAGCGCGGCCGCCACCGGCCCGAGCTGCACGAGCGCGTCGAGCAGCAGCACGCCCGCGCCCACCGCGAGCGGCGCCTGGAGGCGTTCGCGCATGCCGAGCAGCAGCACCGCGACCGCGGCGGCCGCGAGCAGCACGGGCCGGGTGACCCCCGGGTCCTGGAGCAGCAGCCAGCACGTCGGCCCGAGCCCGAGCGTCAGCGCGCCGCCGTACGCCGACCATGACGACACGTCGTCGTTCGCCCGGCGGCGCAGGTGGCCGAACAGCAGCGCGGTCAGCGCGAGCGGGGCGGCGTAGGCCTCGGGCATCTCGACGTGCTCGATGTTGAGCCGCACCCACGAGCAGCCGGTCAGCAGCAGCGCGCCGGCCCATGCGGTGGTCCGGCGCTCGGGGCGGACGGCGTTGGCGAGCGTCACCAGGCCGCCGGCCGCGAGCACCCACGACAGCCAGCCGGGGTCGCGCGCCGCGAGGCCGAGCGCGACGACGTAGCCGAACGCCGCCACCCCCTCCAGCCGCTCGTCGCGCAGCAGCACGGCCGCGCCGACGCAGGCCGCCGCCGCGACGGTGACGGCGAACGCCGCGCGTTCGAGGGGCCAGCCGAACGCCACCGCCGTGACGCCCGCGCAGGCCGTCGCGAGCGCGGCGGGCACCGGCGCGAGCCGGACGTCCTTCGCCGCCCGCACGCCGGACACCGCGACACCCAGGGCGAGGGTCCAGGCGAGCCAGCCGGGGCCGGTGGCGGCGAGGCCGAGAGCGACGGCGTACGCCGCCCCGGCGACGTACGCGACCGACTCGACCCGCAGCACCACCGCCGCCGCGAGCAGCGAGCAGGCGGTCGTCGCGAGCACGAACCCCGCCCGGTCCACGGGCGTCCCGCGGGACAGCGCCATGGCGATCGCGAACGCCGC
This sequence comes from Mycobacteriales bacterium, assembly GCA_036382875.1. GTDB lineage: Bacteria > Actinomycetota > Actinomycetes > BP-191 > BP-191 > BP-191. The sequence continues at coordinate 61,000 of DASVPJ010000007.1, read as the reverse complement.
CGCGGCGGTCGCCGACGCGCCCGCCGCGAGCTGCCGCGCCGCGAACACGGCCACCACCGCGAACGCCGCCGCGACCGCGCCGAGCACCGCGAGCGTGGCGCCCTCGTTGGCCAGCGACCACGCGGTCGCAACGGCGAGCACGCCGCAGCCGGTGATGATCGGGTACGGCCGCTTCACGACGACCGCCGCGGCCAGGGCGGCGGCGCCGGCCGCGACGTCCCAGGCCAGCGCGGCGCGGTACGACCAGGCGAGGCCGAGCGGCACGAGCACCACCGCGAACGCCGCCAGCACCGCCGCGACGCGCAGCGCGCGGCGCTCGACGACCGAGCCGACCAGCGCGGCGGCGGCCGCCGCGACGGCGACCACGCCGAGCGTGACGACCGTGCCCTCCCAGGCGCCGAACGGCGCCACGACCGCGCGGGCCGCCGGGTCGCCGGTCACCCGCCACACGTCGGAGACCCAGCCCAGCGGCGCGAGCACCGCCGTCGCCGCGCCCGGCAGCTCGACGGCGAGCGCGAACGCCACCGTCCCGCCGCCCACCGCGACCGGGCCCTCCCGCCAGCCGCGCGGGAGCGAGGCCGCCGCGACGACGGCGAGCAGCCCGACCGCCGCGACGGCGGCAGGGAGCTGCGCGGACGTCAGGTCTGCCCTTGCCGGGGCGATCGCGGCCAGCACCAGCGACGCGGTCACCAGGCCGGTCGTGACGGTCCGCTCGCCGGGCCAGAGCAACGGCACCGCCGCGACGAGCGCAAGCACCGCCGCGCCCGGGCGCGGGTCGGTGCCGTACGCCGCGCCGAGGCCGAGCGCGACGGCGACCGCCCAGTTCGCGGCGCCGCACCAGCGGGCCGCCTCCGCGGTGCCGCCGAGCCGACGGGACACCACGAGCAGCGCGGCGGCCTGCGCGCCGAACACCACGCCGCGCCACGGCTCGGCCCACTCGGCGGCGTTCGCCGCGGCGATGACGACCGGGAGCTGCGCCGCGGCGAGCGCCGCGAACCGCACGCTGCGCACCGGCACGTACCGCGCGAACGCCGCCGCGCCGCCCGCGAGCAGCGCGGTCGCGACCGTCCAGTACGACGCGCCGCTGACGTCGCCCACCAGGCCGGCCGCGTGCACGGCGTAGAGGTCCACGGCGCCGAACGCCACGGCGAGCACCGCGATCGCCTCGGCCGAGGAGTCCAGGCCACGGTCGAGCACCCGGCGCGCGCCCCAGCCGGTGACGGCGGTGACCGCGACCATCAGCGCGCCGCGCGCCCAGAGCGGCAGCGAGCCCCACTGGTACGCCGTGAAGACGACGGCGGCGACGAGGAGCACGAGGACGCCGGTGACGAGGAGCACGTTCTGCACGCGCTGCGGCGTCCACTCCTGCCGCGGCTTCGGCGGGCGCCGCGCGGGCGCGGGCCGTGCGCCGGGCTGGGCGCCTCGCACCCACTCCTGCTGCCAGGCCTGCGGGCCCGGCTGCCAGGCCTGCGGCCCCGGCTGCCAGGCGGACTCCGGGACGTCCGGCGCCTCGCCGGCCTCCCCCGCGCGCAGCCGCGCGATCAGTTCGGCGCGGCGGCGGTCGAGGTTCTCCATGCCGACGACCACGCGCCACAGCTCGGCGGCGAGCGGCCCGCGCAGCGCCAGGCCGCAGGACGGGCACTCCTGCCCCGACAGCGTCTCCCCGCAGTCCGGGCACCGGGTCGGGTCCACGGTGCTCAGGTACCCATGTCGAGTCGTAGTGGCAACGCCGTCCGCCCCCATGCGGCGAGCTCCCCTGGCTTCGTCTCGTACTTCGCGACCATCGCTCGCCGTACCGACTCGTCCTTCGCCGGGTCGGTTACCAGCGACGCCGTCGCGGGCCGGGTGTCCGAGCCGACCCGGACCGTGACCGGGCCGCCGGCGAGCGCGTTGCGCACCGTGTCCGAACGCATCCCGTCCCCCGCCATCAGGTACAGCGCGTCGCCGACCGCCACGCACCAGATCTCGATCTCGTGCGGCCGCCCGGTTCGCCGGCCCGTCGTCGTGACGTAGTAGAGCTCGGCGTCCGCCCACCCCTCGGGAACCGGCATGTCCGGAGTATCCGCCGAATAGGGGGTGCGCGGACGGGTACGCCGTGCGCGAGGAGCGGAGGGCGGCATGGGAGCCACGAACACGCTGAACCCGTGGAACGCCCTCATCCATGCGATGCGTCAGGCGCTGGCGGAGGGGGACGCGGCCGAGATGGCCGATCGGTTCTTCCGCGAGTGGCAGCGGCGTGAACGGATCGTCACCCTCGACTACGACTCGCTTGTCGCCGACGTCAGCAGCCGGCTTAGCAGGTCCTGCGTGCTCGTCATCCACGGCACCGCGCACGGCTCGTGGAATCCCGTCGGCGACGGCGAGACCCGCATCCGCGCCGCGCGCAAGGCGTTCCGGCAGCGGCGGCACCGCACGCTGACGCACCTGGTGCGCCACGAGTCCACCGGGCCGGTCAGCCGCCGCGACGCACGGCGTGTCGTGCGCGCCCTGCTCGCGGGCCGGCACGGCTCACTCGGACTCGAACCCGCGTACGCGCACGTCCACGGCACCGAGACCCACACCACGGGAGACCGCGCGGGAACGCGCACGCTCCGCGGCGCCGCCACGCCCGCCGCTCCCCCGGCCGCGGCCTGACGGCCCGCGCTCGTCAGCGGCACCGAACGCGCGCCTTCCCGCCCGGCCCATTCCTCGTGCGCACGGAGTCATCGCCGCCGCGCTCCGTGCGGGAGGCCTCCATGTCCAGCCTGCTCCTGCTCGCCGTCGTCGCGATCGCCTTCAGCAACCTGTCGCGCACGATCGACTTCGCGCTAGCGCTCTACGCCCGGGTACGCCACCGGCTCCCCGTCGAGGAGATCGAACGGCTCGCCCGCGCCCGCGACGAGGCGCCGCGCGACGGCGAGCCGCCCTAGACGGGCGTCACGCCGTGCCGGCGGCGGCTGAACGAACGGTCCTTGCCCCGGTACGCCGCGTACCGGCGGATCAGCTCCGCGCGCAGGTCCTCCGGCTCGACGATGCCGTCCACGACGAGCTCGGACGCGAGCCGCACGACGTCGATGTCGGTCTCGTACTCCTCGCGCTTGGCGCGGACGTACTCCTCGCGCTCGGCCTCGTCCTCTATCGCCGCGATCTTGTTGGCGTAGACGGCGTTCACCGCCGCCTCCGGGCCCATGACCGCGATCATCGCGGTCGGCAGCGCGAGGCAGCAGTCCGGCTCGAAGCCCGGCCCGGCCATCGCGTAGAGGCCGGCGCCGTACGCCTTGCGCACGATCACCGAGATCTTCGGCACCGTCGCCTCAGAGACGGCGGTGATCATCTTGGCGCCGTGCCGGATGATGCCCTGCCGCTCGACGGCCGAGCCGATCATGAAGCCGGGCACGTCGGACAGGAACAGCAGCGGCACGTTGAACGCGTCGCAGAGCTGGACGAACTTCGTCGCCTTGTCCGCGCTGTCGACGAAGAGCACGCCGCCCTTCTGCATCGGGTTGTTCGCCACGACGCCGACCACCTCGCCGCCGAGCCGGGCGAAGCCGACGACGAGCTCGCGCGCCCACAGCGCGTGGATCTCGTGGAACGACCCCTCGTCCACCAGCCCCTGCACGTAGCGGCGCATGTCGAACGCCTTGCGCTCCTCGACGGGCACGAGGTCGCGGAGCGAGATGCCGGCCTTCGGCTCGCGCGGCTCGGCCGCCGGGGGGCTGCCGAGGTAGTTCGACGGCAGGTACGACAGGTGGCGGCGCACGACCTCCAGCGCCTCGGGCTCGGTCTTGACCAGGTGCGTGCCGCAGCCGGAGACGGAGCAGTGCATCTTCGCGCCGCCCATCTCCTCCAGCGTGGTCTTCTCGCCGACGACCATCTCGGCCATCCGCGGGCTGCCGAGGTACATCGAGGCGTTGCCCTCGACCATCACGACGATGTCGCAGAACGCCGGGATGTACGCCCCGCCCGCCGCGCTCGGCCCGAACAGCGCGCACACCTGCGGGATCGAGCCGGACGCGCGGACCTGCGTGTGGAAGATCTTCCCGGCGCCGCGGCGGCCGGGGAACAGGTCGACCTGGTCGGTGATCCGGGCGCCCGCCGAGTCGACGAGGTACACCATCGGCACGCCGGTCCGGTACGCCGTCTCGATGATCCGGATGATCTTCTCGACGGTCCGCGCGCCCCACGAGCCGGCCTTGACCGTCGAGTCGTTGGCCATCACGCAGACCGGGCGGCCGTCGATCAGGCCGGTGCCGGTGACGACGCCGTCGGCCGGCAGGTCGCCCGCGAGGACGTTCGCGAACATGCCGTCCTCGGCGAAGGAGCCCTCGTCCAGCAGCAGGTCGATGCGCTCGCGGGCGAACAGCTTGCCCTTCGCGGCGTTCGCCTCGTGGTACTTCGGGTGCCCGCCCGCGCTAGCCTGCGCGCGGAGCTCGTCGAGGGGGAGGTGTCCGTGGACGGTCGTGTCGGTCACACCGGGAGGCTAACGGACGAGGTGTACGACCTCATCGCGGCCGAACGCCGCCGGGCGGCGGAGCTGTTCGAGTCACTGGACGAGGCGCAGCTCGCGACGCGGTCGCTGTGCAGCGCGTGGACCGTGCGCGACATGGCCGGCCACGTCGTGGTGCCGTTCTCGTACTCGACGCCGGCGCTGCTGCTCGGCCTGCTGAAGGCGCGCGGCAGCTTCCACCGGTTCAACGCGCGCGCCGCCGTGGAGCAGGGCCGCCGGCCGCTGCCGGAGCTGGTGGCGACGTTGCGGGACAAGGCGACCAGCCGCTGGACCCCGCCGGGCCACCCGCCGGAGGCGCCGCTGACCGACATCGCGGTGCACACCCGCGACGTGGCGCGGCCGCTCGGGCTCGCCGCCTGCGCGCCGCCGGAGGTGTGGCGGCACGTGCTCGGCTTCCTCGTCACGCCGGTCGCGCACCGGGCGTTCACCCCGAAGGGCCGGATCGACGGGCTGCGGCTGCGCGCGACCGATCTCGACTGGAGCTACGGCGAGGGCGCCGAGGTGGCGGGGCCGGCCGAGGCGCTGGCGATGTCGCTGGTCGGCCGGACCGTCGCGCTGGACGACCTGACCGGCGAGGGCGTCGCGGTGCTGCGGGGCCGGCTCTAGCCGGTCGTCGGCAGGCCGGGCATCCGCTCGACCTCGACGAGGTACCCGCCGCCGGCCTCGATGCGGACGAGGTCGAGGTCGTAGGGGAACGCGCCGGTCGCGACGACGGTGCCCTCGTGGACCAGCGCCATGGCGCCGCCGGTGCCCTGCTCGTTCCACCAGAGCTCGTTGCCGACCCAGTGCACGTAGTACGCGGGGCGCGGCGTGGGCCGCGCGGTGACGGTCGTGCCGTCCCAGGCGTTCACCGTCGTGCCGGACATGAACGCGACCTGCGTGGCGTCGGGCGAGAACTCCAGGCCCCAGAGGTTCGCGACCGTCGCGGAGCCGTGGTCGGTGCCGTCCAGGCCGACGACCTGGAAGCCGTCCGCGCCGAGCAACGCGATCCGGGTGCCGTCGGCGGAGACGACGAACTCGCCCGTGCCGTGCACCTGGCGGTCGGTGCCGTCGGGCAGCACGGACACGACCTCGGGCACGTACTCGTCGCCGACGAGGGTCCAGTCGCCGCGGGAGAACACGCGGCCGCCGCCCCAGACGGCGTTCTCCGACGTCGGGCCGAGGTCGACCGTGGTGCCGTCGAGCCGGCGAACGGTGGAGCGGCCGGACTCGCGGACGAGCAGCGCGTCGCTCGCCGGCGACCAGGCGAACGCCTCCGCACCGGTGCCGAGCGTCGCGACCGCGGAGCCGGTGCGCACCTCGAGGACGCCGCCGTCGACGTACGCCAGGCGGGTGCCGTCGGGCGACCAGGCGACCCGGCCGAGGTCCTCGTGCTGCGCGCGGCTGCCGGTCGCGACGGGGAGCCCGTCGACGCAGAGCAGCGTCGGCGCGGTGACGTCCACCGGGTCCATCCAGTACGCCACGTGCGTGCCGTGCCAGGACGCCCAGCGGGCGCCGTTGACCACCCAGGACGCCGTACCGCCGGGGGCGACGCGGACGTAGCCGTTGCCCTCCAGCGCGGAGGCGTTCGGCGGCAGGGCGGGCAGCGTGCAGCCGGGGAGCGCGGGCAGCCCGGGCAGGGCGAGCGCGGGCGGCGCGAGGACGGCGACGATCAGCAGCGGGAGGAGTCGGCGCATGGACAGCGCAACGACCCCGCCCGCCGCTGGTGACGGAGGGTGCCGGTGCGGTGACGTTCCGGCGGCTACGTCGTGGGCTTCGCGTACTCCTCGGACATGCCGCTCGCGAAGTCGATGACGACGCACGGCTCGTCGCCGACGGTCCACGCGTCGTGGCCGGGCGGGCAGATGAACACGTCGCCGGGGCCGACCTCGGTCTCCTCGCCGTCGTCCATCCGGACGCCCATCCGGCCGGAGAGGACGAAGCCGTTGTGGTGGACGAGGCACGAGTCGGTGCCCGCGAGCGGCTTGACGTCGTTCGACCAGCGCCAGCCGGGCTCGAACGTCGCCCGGCCGAACGCCACGCCCGGGATGTGCACCAGGTCGAGGTGTCCGTTGGCGGCGAACTTCCGGGTCTCGTCGGGCTGGTCGATGTTCCGCACGAGCATGTCGGACATGGTGTCCACCCCACTCTCACGCCGGAACGTCCGGCGTTCCGGCCCCGACCCTGGCACTGGGCCGCGCGGTTGGCTAGGGGCGGGGGCCGTAGTACCGGCGCAGCCACTCGGCGAGGCCGTCGAGGCCGGGGAAGAGGACCCGCTCGGTGACGTTCGCCTGGTCGAGGCGGTCGCGCGCCTCCCACTTCAGCTCCGCCGGGACGATCACGCGGCGGGCGAGGCCCGGGTGGTCGGCGAGCCACACGTCGAGGCCGTCCCAGGTGCCGGCCAGCACCGAGAACACCGCGGCCTGCGTGACGATCCGGTCGTCCAGCGACGGGGGCTCGAAGAACAGCGCGAACGGCTCGTCGCCGGCCAGCTCGTCGAACGCGTGCAGGTTCGGCACCCCGTCGGCCAGCAGCTCGGTCGTGAACACGTCCGCGCCCTCTCCCGCGAGCAGCTCGCGCAGCTTCGCCGGCAGGTGCTCGTGCACGCGGCGGAAGTCCACGCACCAGACGACGCCGTCCTGGTCGTACGACGCCTGCACGTGCGTCGCGAAGTGCAGCGCGACCAGCGGCGAGAACGTCCAGTCCAGCAGCCGCGTCGGCAGCCCGTGGTGCTGGCCGAGCGCGAGCCAGTTCCAGACCGAGTCGTCGGCGTGGTGGTCCCGGTGGGCGTACTTGCGGAAGTTGCGGACGAGGTGGTGCTCGACGTCACCGGGCTTCTCGGCGAGCCGGGACAGGCTCGTCTCCAGCGTCCGGCGGGACGACGTCAGGCCGCGGTAGACGAGCTGCGTGCGCAGGCCCTGGACCTGTGGCCAGTCGCCGGCCGCGAGCACGTCGAGCAACTCGGTCCACGACTCGGGGCGGACCTCGGGCACGGCCTCGACCAGGGTGTCGCGCTCGTCCACGCGCGAGGCGTACCCGCGGTCGCCGCCCCCTACGCCGCCGCCGCGCCGCACGCGGCTACGCCGCCGCCCTACGCCGCCGCCCTACGCCGCCGCGGCCGACCGGCGCCGCATCCGCCGCGTCACCAGCGCCGCGCCGCCGAACACGATCGCCATCACCGCGACCGCCGCGTCGGCGCCCGTGGACGGGATGCCGCCGGTCTGCGGGCGCGGCTTGAACGGCTCGCCCTTCGGCCCGGGACCGGACGACGAGCTCGACGTCTTCTGGAAGTCGAGCGTCCAGACGCCGCGGCCGTAGACCGACGCCGTGAGGTAGCGGCCGGTCGGGTCGAGGTGCAGGTCGAACACCCGCACCGGCGGCAGGCCGGAGCCGAGCCGCGACCAGCCCATGCCGGTCTTCGGCGCGGTGAACACGCCGTGGTCGGTCGCGATGATCAGGTTGTTGCCGCGCACCACGATGTCGCGGGCCTGCGACGTCCTGAGGTTGCCGGTGATGTCCTGGAACGACTCGCCCGCGTCGTGGCTGACCATGACGCGCTGGTTGCCGCCGACCTTGGGGTCGTAGCCGATCTGCGAGTTGTTGTTGAGGACGACGTAGACGGTCTTCGCGTCCTCGGGGTCGATGACGAGGTTCCAGATCGAGTTGTGCGGCAGGCCCTTGCCGGTCGCGGTGTGCCAGCACTCGCTGGACGCCTTGGCCGGCGTGCAGCCGGGCTGCACGTTCGTCGCGACGGTCGAGTAGACGAGCGTCGGGTCGCCGAGCGTGTTGCGGCACAGGCCGCAGATGCCGACGTAGACGTTCTCGCCGCGCACGCCGATCGTCTGCGACTGGAACGCCCCGCCCGACACCTCGCTGGTGCCGGCGTCGTAGGACTGCGTCCAGTCGGTCTGGATGACCGTGTAGAGCAGCGGGTCGATCAGCGACGTGGTGTCCGGGCCCTTGGTCGTCTCGTGGATGTCCTGGCCCGCGATGACGAGGTGGTTCTCGTCGGTCGGGTCGATCGCCAGCGGGCTGAGGAACGTCGCCCCGGTCAGGTCCGCGGGGATCGCGCGGATCGTCTTGCCGTGGTCGGTCGTGACCCACGGGATCGCGCCCTGCGCGGTCGAGTACCAGGTGTCCGGGTCGGACGTCGCGACGATGTTCACGCCGTCGCCGCCGGTGACCAGCGTCTGCGTGTCGTTCGGCGGGAAGAAGCCGGTGCCGTTGTCCTGCAGCGCGGTGAGGAACTCGCCGTCGGGCTTGCGGGCCACCTTGTACGGCTGCACGGTCGCGAGCGTGTTCATGTCGACCCACGCGTCGTTGTCGAACGCGTTGCGGGCCGGGTCGACGTCGTGGCTGTCCTGCACGAAGAAGCCGCCGTCGTTGGCGGTGTACATGCGCAGCGTGCCGTCGACGTCGACCACGGCGCCCCAGTGCTGGTCCGGGTGCGTCGAGACGCCGCCGGCGTACGGCGTCTGGTCCGGGCAGGAGACGCCGGTGAAGATGTTCTCGAGGTACGTCGTCGAGCCGCAGACGTCCCAGTACCGCTGGATGATCTCGAACGTCCCCAGCGTCGGGCCGCTGTCGGTGCCGGCGATCGACTGGTAGACCTCCTCCAGGCCGAAGAACACCTGGTCGGGGTTGCGCGGGTCGGCCTGGACCCACAGGTTGTAGTACGCCTGCACGCCGACGCCGTAGCCGAGCGCCGGGTAGATGCCGAGGCCGCTGTTCACCGAGGTCTGCAACGACTGCGGCGTCGCCTTGAGCGTGAAGCTCTCGCCGTTGTCGTCGGACCGGTAGAGGCCGTTGAGCTGGGTGTTGGTGACGTTCGCGCCCTGGCCGGTCGTCTCGGAGACGAGGTCGGCCTCCGCGGGCTGCTGGCCGTACGCGAGGCCCGCGTCGGAGAGGATCACCCAGAGCACCGCGGCGTCGCCGCCGGGGTCCTTGACGTAGGTCATCATGATCCGGCCGATCGGGTCGGTGGTCGACGCGTCGTGCTGGAGCTCGCTCGTCGACTCCATGTACTCGTACGGGCCGGCGATGCCGGTGGTGGAGCGGTACAGGCCGTTGCCGGGCGAGAGCGGGTTGCCGTCGGGGCCGGGCTTCTTGCCCTGGCCCATGCCGACCGCGACCGTGACCTCGTTCTTGTCGAGCGGGTTCACCACCAGCGAGGAGAACCAGTTGGCGTACGCCCCGATCGCCGGCGCGGAGTGGTCGGCGTTGTTCTTGACGGCGATCCGGCTGAACGACGCGCCGTCGTCGGTGGACACGTAGAGGCCGTCGGTGGTCGCGGCGAGGACGCCGTCCTCCGTGACGAGCAGGTCGTTGGTGGCGTAGCCGCGGATGTTCTTCGCGGGCCGCGTCCAGGTCTGGCCGCGGTCGTGGGTGACCCAGATGCCGCTGCCGGGCGCGTCGCCGGAGGTCGTGAGGTAGCCGATGCCAGTGCCGGCGTAGATGGTGTCCGGGTCCTGCGGGTCGACCGCGATCGCGCCGACGGCGCCGCGGGTCCACGAGTCCGACAGGTTCTTCCAGGTCTTGCCGGTGTCGGTCGTGTGCCAGAGGCCGCCCATGTTGCCGACGTACACCGAGCTGCCCGTCGCGTCGGCCGGGTCGATCTCGATCGTCGAGCCCATGCCGGCGCTGCGCGCGAAGCGCAGGCCGCCCTGCGGGTAGTCCTTCGGGTCGTCCTGGCCGAGCGGGCCGACGTTGGTCCACTTGAGGTTCGCGTTGACGCCGGGCAGCGCCTTGGCGGCGAGCGCGTACTCGTGCTGGTTCTTGGCCGCGTCGAGGCTGGCGATGCCGGCGTACGGCAGCGTCAGCTCCGGCTCGGTCTCGCCGACGTTCGAGCCGCCGGGGAGCACCAGCTCCCCCGGCCCGGGCACGTGCTGCCGCCGGACCGACGCGGTGGTCGCGGCCGGCGCGGCGGTCGCGAGCTGGATCAGCGCCGCGGAGGCGGCGAAGGCGAGGCCCAGGCGGGCCGTCGGCGAGAGGCGGTTCATCGTGGCTCCCCGTGCCGGGTGTCTTCTGTCAGGTCGTCAACGGAGTGCGGCGCGTGCGTGGACCTGCGCGCAGTACCTGAGATGGAAGCGTACGCCCCACTACGTCCTCCGCGAGCCGCGCCGCGTCCAGCAGCGCGTCGAGGTCGACGCCGGTCGCGACGCCCATGTCCTCCACCATGTGCACCAGGTCCTCGGTGCAGACGTTGCCCGTGGCGCCGGGCGCGTACGGGCAGCCGCCGAGCCCGCCCACGCTCGCGTCGAAGTCGGTGACGCCGAGCTGGAGCGCGGCGAGGACGTTGGCCAGGCCGGTCCCGCGGGTGTTGTGGAAGTGCAGGTTCAGCGGCACGTCGGGGTGCGCCATCCGGGTCTCGCCCACGAGCGCGGTCACCCGGCCGGGCGTGGCCATGCCGGTCGTGTCGCCGTACGAGATGCCGTCGGCGCCGTCGGTCACCGCGCGGCCGGCCGCCCAGAGCACCCGCTCGACCGGCACCTCGCCCTCGTACGGGCAGCCGAACGCCGTGCTGACGATGACCTGGCACGTCGCGCCGGCGTCGTGCGCGGCCTGGATCACCCCCGCGATGTCGTCGAGCGACTCCTCGGTCGACCGGTTGACGTTCTTCCTGTTGTGCGTGTCCGACGCCGAGACCACGACCTCGATCTCGGTGAAGCCGGCCGCGAGCGCGCGCTCGGCGCCCTTGAGGTTCGGCACGAGCGCGGAGTAGCGGACGTCGGGCACGCGCTCGATGCGTTCCCACACGTCACCCGCGTCGGCCATCTGCGGGATCGCCTTGGGGTGCACGAACGACACCGCCTCGATCCGGCCGACGCCGGTACGGGACAGCGCGTCGATGAGCCGGACCTTGGCGTCGGTCGGCACGGGGGCCTCGTTCTGCAGGCCGTCGCGCGGGCCGACCTCGCGCAGGCTGATCGCGGCGGGCAGGTCACTCATCGCGCTCACTCACCAGGCCACTCCGGAGGTCGCTTCTCGTTGAACGCCGCCACGCCCTCGCGGCGGTCGCCGCTGAACGCCACGCTGCGCCAGGCGGCGTCCTCGACGTCGAGGCCCGCCTTGAGGTCCAGCGTGCTGCCGAGCCGCAGCGCCTGCTTGGCGGCGCGGGTGCCGACCGGCGAGTTCCTGGCGATGGCGCCGGCCAGCGCGAGCGCCTCGGCGCGGGCGGTGCCGGGGCCGACGAGGCGGTTGACGATGCCGAGCTCGAACGCCTCCGCCGCGGTCACCTTCCGGCCGGTCAGGATCAGGTCGGCGGCGCGGGCGTAGCCGACCCTGCGGACGAGCGTCTGGGTGCCGCCCCCGCCCGGCACGACGCCGACGGTCACCTCCGGCAGCCCGAACGTCGCGGTCTCCTCGGCGACGATCAGGTCGCAGGCGAGCGCGAACTCGCAGCCGCCACCGAGCGCGAACCCGAACACCGCCGCGACCGTCGGCTGCGGCAGGTCCATGACACCGCCGAACGCCGCCCGGAACACCGGCCGCTGCCGCATCAGGTCGGCGTCGCTGAAGCCGTTGCGCTCCTTGAGGTCCGCGCCGACGCAGAACGCCTTCTCCCCGGCGGCGGACAGCACGACGGCGCGCACCGCGCGGTCGCGCGCGACGTCCGCGCAGGCGGCGGCGAGCGACGCGGCCATCGCCGTCGAGAGGGCGTTGTGGGCCTCCGCCCGGTCCAGCACGATCTCGGCGACGTGGCCGTCGCGGCGGACGGTGACGTGGTCGTATTCGGGCACGACGGGGAGGGTACTTCGTCGGCATGACCGAGAACGCAGGCACCGACCCCCGGGTCGGCGCGCCCGAGGACGCCGCGTCGCCCGAGCCCGCGGAGGAGACGGACGCGACGCAGCGGATGGAGGACCCGGCCGCGGTCGACGCGGAGCCCGAACGCCTCTACGAGGCGTGAGCCGCTACGCCTCCACCCACGGGATGCACCAGCCCCCGTCGTAGGGGTAGACGCAGTACTCGCCGACCGTCGGCGTCAGGTCCGACACGCGCGGCGTGCACCAGCCGCCGTCGTACGGGTAGACGCAGACCGGGTCGGGCTCGGCCGCGGCGGGGGCCGCCGGCAGCGCGAGCGCGAGGCCGGCCGCGAGCCCGGCCGCCATTGCGGCGGCCAGCGGGCCGAGGACGGCCCGCCCGGGCGCGCCGGCTAGACGATGCACTCGCGCGCGCCTTCGGGCTTGTAGTAGCAGACGTGGCAGTTGACCCGCGTGCAGACGACCGACGTGCCGGGGCACGTCTCGAGGGTGCAGGCGAGGGCGGCGTTCGGCGCGGCGAACGCGGCGGCGGCGGCGAGGGCGGCGGCGGCGAGGGGGAGTCGTCTCATAGCGGACGAATGTAGCGACATCCGGGCGGTCGGGGGAGGGTGCCGTTCGGCGGGCTACGCCTCGACCTCCGGCGCGGCCGGGCCGCCCGAACGCCGCCGCGCGTCGTCCTTGTCGATCAGCGTGTAGATCTCGCGCTGCACGTCCTCGACGTGCGGGATGTCCGACAGCGTCACCTGGCCGCGTTCGCCGGCGCTCTCCACGACGAGCGTGCCGCAGCCGAGCATCCGTTCGAGGACGGTGTGCTCGAACGTCACGTCGTTGATCCGGAAGATCGGGATGTCGCGGCCCTTGCGCGCGACGAGCCCCTCGCGCATCAGCACCCGCCGCGTCGTCAGCACGAAGTGCGTCGTGAGCCACTTCACGTACGGCGCCACGACCAGCCACCCGAACGCCACCAGCGCGGCGACCGCGACGGCGATCCGCAGGTTCCGCTGCTGCCCGCCCTCCGGCACCTTGCCCGCGACGAACGTCGCCACGAACACGATGACCGGCGCGAGCAGCGTCGGCAGGACGAGCGCCTTCCAGTGCGGGTGCAGGTCGAAGACGACGTCCTCGTCCTCGTTGAGCAGCTTGCGCGGGTACGGCACCGCGGTCCCCTCTCGACGTCTGCGCGCATGGTGACACGTCGGGTGCAACTTCTCCCCCACTCCCCGCGTCTGTCGCGGTAGGAACTCGCGCGACCGTCGCGACCCCGAGGAGCCAGAGATGAAGCGCCGCCTGCTCGCCACCGCCGTCGTCCTCGCCGCGGCCGCGGCGTGCGGGAACGACGCCACCCCGTCGGTCGGGGCGTCCGGCTCCGCGACGCCGCCCGCCACCACGCAGCCCTCCGCGACGGCGACGGCCGGCGCGACGCCCACGGTCACGTCGTCGCCGACGGCGACCGGCACCATGCGCGTGCCGGTCTACTACCTCGGCGCGGGCACGCCGCGCACCGTGCTGTACCGGGAGTTCCGGTCGGTCCCGCGCAGCAGCGCGGTCGTCCGCTCGGCGGTCGACGCGATGCTGCACCTCGCGCCGCAGGACACCGACTACCGCTCCGTCTGGCCCCCCGCCACCCAGGTGCTCGGCGTCTCGCTCAGCGGCACCGTCGCCACCGTCGACCTGTCCGGCGCCGCGCGCTCGGCGAGCGCCGGCGCGGCGGTCGAGCAGGCGTCGTTGCAGCAGCTCGTGCACACCGTCACCGCGGCGGCGCCGTCCGTCACCGGGGTCCGGCTGCGCTTCGACGGGCAGACCAAGGAGACGCTCTGGGGCCACGTCGACACCCGCGGCACGCTGACCCGCCGCCCGTCGAACGAGACCATCGCGCCGGTCTGGGTCATCGAGCCCGCGCACTTCGCCCGGGTCGGCCGGACGTTCAGGGTGAAGGGCACCGCGACGGTCTTCGAGGCGACGGTGTCGTGGGCGGTCACCCGGCCGGGTTCGACGCGGACGCTGGCGAGCGGCTTCGTCACCGCGACGAAGGGCGCGCCGGAGCGCGGCGACTTCACGGTCGACGTGACCCTGCCCGCGGGCACGACCGGCGACATCGTGTTCACCGCCTGGGAGTCGTCGGCGCAGGACGGCAGCGTGCTGTGGCCGGACTCGAAGACGTACCGCGTCGCCTAGGAGGGCTCGACCCCGCGCACGTGCACGACGTCGCCCGCCGACACCGCCGTCTCGGCACCGTCGGCTGACGTCACGACGAGGCGGCCGGCCGGGTCCACGCCGGTCGCCTCGCCCCGCAGCTCCCGGTCCCCCGGCAACGTCACCCGCACCTGCCGCCCGACCGTGTCGCAGCGCGCGCGGTAGCGGTCCGCCGCCTCGTCCGCGTCGCCGGTCCACGCGGCGTACGCCGGGCCCATGGCGCGCAGCAACGCGAGCAGCACCGGCCCGCGGTCCACCACGCCGCCGGTCTCCAGCGCGAGCGACGTCGCGTCCTCGCGCGGCAGCTCGTCGTGGCGGAGGGACACGTTGATCCCGAAGCCCACCACGACGGCGTCGCCGGTCGACTCGGCGAGGACGCCGCCGACCTTGCGGCCGGCGACGAGGAGGTCGTTCGGCCACTTCAACGACACGTCCAGGTCGCAGCGTTCGGACAGCACCTCGCTGGCGACGGCGGCGAGCAGCATCGGCACCCACGGCCGGACCGCGGCCGGGACGGCGGGGCGCAGCAGCACCGAGAACGTCAGCCCCGCGCGCCGCGGCGAGGTCCACGTGCGGTCGAGCCGGCCGCGGCCGAGGAACTGGTGCTCGGCCACCACGACGAGCCCCTCGCGCTCGCCGGCGCGGGCCAGCGTCGCGACGTAGTCGTTGGTGGAGCCGATCGAGTCGAGGACGCGCACCTCGCGCCACGGCGCCGGCAGCGCGCGGTTCAGCAGGCGCGGCTGGAGCGGCGGGCGGTCCAGGTCCTCGTACATCGCTCCGTACGATACGGACCCATGACCGCAGAGCAGTCCGTCCCGCCCGTCGACCTGCACACCACCGCGGGCAAGCTCGCGCAGCTCCGGCACAAGCGCGAGGAGGCGACCCACGCCGGCTCCGCCAAGGCCGTCGAGTCCCAGCACGCCAAGGGGAAGATGACGGCGCGCGAGCGGATCGAGGCGTTCCTCGACCCGGGGTCGTTCGTGGAGACCGACGCGCTGGCCCGGCACCGCGCGCACGACTTCGGCGTCGACAAGAACCGCCCCTACGGCGACGGCGTCGTCACCGGCTACGGCACCGTCGACGGCCGCAAGGTCTGCGTGTTCAGCCAGGACTTCACGGTGTTCGGCGGCAGCCTCGGCGAGGTGTTCGGCGAGAAGATCGTCAAGGTCATGGACCTGGCGCTGAAGACCGGCTGCCCGGTCGTCGGCATCAACGACTCCGGCGGCGCGCGCATCCAGGAGGGCGTCGTCTCGCTCGGCCTGTACGGCGAGATCTTCTACCGCAACGTCATGGCGTCCGGCGTCGTCCCGCAGCTCAGCCTGATCATGGGGCCGTGCGCCGGCGGCGCCGTCTACTCGCCGGCCATCACCGACTTCACGCTGATGGTCGACAAGACCTCGCACATGTTCATCACCGGCCCGGACGTCATCAAGACGGTGACCGGCGAGGACGTGGAGTTCGAGGACCTCGGCGGCGCGCAGACGCACAACTCCAAGAGCGGCGTCGCGCACTTCGTGGCCACCGACGAGAACGACTGCCTCGACCTCGCCCGCGCGCTGCTCTCGTACCTGCCCGACAACAACCTCGAGGACGCGCCCGCGTACGCCGAGGAGGGCGACCCCGACGCGGCCGTCGAGGAGCTCGACACGCTGATCCCCGACAGCAGCAACCAGCCGTACGACATGCACCGGGTGATCGAGGCGGTGCTGGACGACGGGGAGTTCCTCGAGGTGCACGCGCTGTTCGCGCGGAACATGATCTGCGGCTTCGGCCGCATCGACGGCCGCTCGGTCGGCGTCGTCGCGAACCAGCCGATGCACTTCGCCGGCTGCCTGGACATCGACGCGTCGGAGAAGGCCGCGCGGTTCGTGCGCACCTGCGACGCGTTCAACGTCCCGGTCGTGACGTTCGTCGACGTGCCCGGCTTCCTGCCCGGCACCGGCCAGGAGTGGGAGGGCATCATCCGGCGCGGCGCCAAGCTGATCTACGCCTACGCCGAGGCCACGGTGCCGAAGGTGACGGTCATCACCCGCAAGGCGTACGGCGGCGCGTACGACGTCATGGGCTCCAAGCACCTGCGCGCCGACGTGAACCTCGCCTGGCCCACCGCGGAGATCGCGGTCATGGGCGCGCAGGGGGCGGTCAACATCATCCGGCGCAAGGAGATCGCCGCCGCGTCCGACCCGGAGGCGACGCGCGCGGAGTTCATCGAGGACTACCAGGACCACTTCGCGACGCCGTACATCGCGGCCGAGCGCGGCTACGTCGACGCGGTCATCGTGCCGAGCGAGACGCGCGCCGACCTGATCCGGGCGCTGCGCCAGCTCCGTACCAAGCGCGAGTCGTTGCCGCCGAAGAAGCACGGGAACATCCCGCTGTGAGCGCCACCCTGCGCGTCGTCAAGGGCGACGCGACGCCCGAGGAGGTGGCCGCGCTCGTCGCGGTGCTCACCGCCCGCGCCGCCGCCGCCACCGAGACGCCGGACGAGCCGCGGTCGGAGTGGTCGCGCCCGCGGCCCCGGCTGCCGTTGCCGTCGCCGGGTGCCGGCGCGTGGCGTTCGGCCGCGCGGGACGCGCGGACGAAGGCCGCCTGGTAGCGCGCTACGAGACGGTGATCGTGCCCTGCATGCCGGCCTGCCGGTGGCCCTGCACCGAGCAGTAGAACGTGTAGGTGCCCTTCTGCAGCTCGACCGAGTGGGTGAGCTTGTTCGCGGGCGAGCCGGCGTCGACGCCCCACAGCAGCGGGTAGGGCGCGCCGGGGCCGACGAGGTTCAGGTTGTGGTTGCTCTTCTGCAGGCTCGAGAACGCGATGTTCACGACGCCGGCCTTGGCGGTGTACTCGCTCTTCTCCCACACCGCCTCGTGACCCGGAGCCACGATGTCGAGCGTCGGCGCCCCGGCCTGGGACGGCGCGAGCGTCGGGAACGGGCTGCCGTGCGCCGCGTCGGCGTTCGTGCGCGCCTTCGCCTCCTCGGCCGCGGGCAACGAGCAGCCGGCCGCGGTCGCGGCGAGCGTGGCGGCGGCGAGGACGGTCACGAGGCGCACGGGTGCTCCTTCTCGGGTGGTGGGTTCGGGCGCGTCCATACCAGTGTCTCAGCCCCCCTACACTTCGGCGAATGCGCAAGGTCCTGATCGCCAACCGCGGCGAGATCGCCGTACGCGTCGCGCGCGCCTGCCGCGACCACGGCCTCGCCAGCGTCGCCGTCTACGCCGACCCCGACCGCGACGCCGTGCACGTCCGCGTGGCCGACGAGGCGTACGCGCTCGGCGGCGACACGCCCGGCGAGTCGTACCTGCGCATCGACAAGATCCTCGACGCCTGCGCCAAGTCCGGCGCCGACGCCGTGCACCCGGGCTACGGCTTCCTGTCGGAGAACGCCGAGTTCGCGCAGGCGGTCATCGACGCGGGCCTCACCTGGATCGGCCCGTCGCCCGAGGCGATCCGCCGGCTCGGCGACAAGACCGAGGCGCGGCACATCGCGCTGGCCGTCGGGGCGCCGCTGGTGCCCGGCACCGCGGACCCGGTGAGCGGCGCGGACGAGGTGGTGGCGTTCGCCGAGGAGCACGGGCTGCCGGTCGCGATCAAGGCGGCGTTCGGCGGCGGCGGCCGCGGCCTCAAGGTCGCCCGCACGATCGAGGAGATCCCCGAGCTCTACGCGTCCGCCGTGCGCGAGGCGGAGGTGGCGTTCGGCCGCGGCGAGTGCTTCGTCGAGCGCTACCTGGACCGCCCGCGGCACGTCGAGGTGCAGGTGCTCGGCGACTCGTCCGGCCGCGTCGTCGTCGTCGGCGACCGGGACTGCTCGCTGCAGCGCCGCCACCAGAAGCTCGTCGAGGAGGCGCCCGCGCCGGACCTCACGCCCGAGCAGCGCACCGCGATCCACGAGTCGGCGAAGGCGATCTGCGAGAAGGCCGGATACGTCTCGGCCGGGACCGTGGAGTTCCTCGTCGGCCAGGACGGGACGGTGTCGTTCCTCGAGGTCAACACCCGCCTGCAGGTCGAGCACCCGGTCACCGAGTGCGTCACCGGGCTGGACCTCGTCCGCGAGCAGTTCCGGATCGCCGACGGCGAGCTGCTCGGCTACGACACCCCCGAGCCGCGCGGGCACGCGTTCGAGTTCCG
The DNA here is from genome assembly GCA_036382875.1 of Mycobacteriales bacterium. Classification (GTDB taxonomy): domain Bacteria; phylum Actinomycetota; class Actinomycetes; order BP-191; family BP-191; genus BP-191. The sequence goes on along the minus strand of DASVPJ010000007.1, from coordinate 42,460 downwards.
GATCAACGGCGAGGACCCCGGCCGCAACTTCCTCCCCGCGCCCGGCACCGTCACGACGTGGGTGCCGCCGGACGGGCCCGGCGTGCGGCTCGACTCCGGCGTGGTCGAGGGCTCGGTGATCGGGCAGGCGTTCGACTCGCTGCTGGCCAAGCTCGTCGTCTGGGGCGCCACGCGGACCGAGGCGCTGGAACGCTCCCGCCGCGCGCTCGCGGAGTTCGCCGTCGAGGGGCTGGCGACGGCGCTGCCGTTCCACCGCGCGGTGGTGAACGACCCGGCGTTCGCCGAGTCGTTCGACGTGCACACCCGGTGGATCGAGACGGAGTTCGTCAACGAGATCGCGCCGTACGCCGGCGGCGCCGCCGCGCCCGACGAGGCGCCCGAGCGCGAGACCGTCGTGGTCGAGGTCGGCGGCAAGCGGCTGGAGGTCGTGCTGCCCGCGGGGCTCGGCGTCGCCGCGGGCGGCGGCGCGCCGGGCAAGGCCGCGCCGCCGAAGCGGGCCGGCCGCGCCAAGGGCGGGGCGGCGGCGAGCGGCGACTCCCTCACCTCGCCGATGCAGGGCACGATCGTCAAGGTGGCCGTCGCCGAGGGCGACACCGTCGCGGCCGGCGACCTCGTGGTCGTTCTCGAAGCGATGAAGATGGAGCAGCCGCTCAACGCCCACAAGGCCGGCACCGTCACCAAGCTGACCGCCGCCGTCGGCGAGGTCGTGACGAGCGGCGCGGTGATCTGCGAGATCGCCTGACCCCCGTAGACGGGCCCGCACCCCGCGCCTACGGTGACGCCCTCCGACGGAGCAGATCCGTCCACAGTGGGGGGAATCCACTCATGCGCAGAGCGCTGTTCGTCGCCGGGCTCGTGGCCGCCGCGACCGTCACACCGTTCGCCCCGGCCCACGCGGCCCTGACCGAGGTCGCGGGAACGACCTGCGGGCTCGCCGCGGTCTCCGGCGACTTCGGCAACCCGGAAGGCTTCGCCGGCGCCATCGCGGCCACCGGCGCGACGACGTCCGGGACCGTGCAGATCACCTGCACCCTCAAGTTCCTCAGCCTGGTCGTGGAGCAGCCGGTGTCGATCGCGGCACCGGTGACCGCCGTCGCGCACCCGTTCACCGCGCACTCGAACGACCCCGAGACGGAGTTCCCGACGCTGTGCACCAAGGTCGTCCGGACGCTGCCCACCGGCACCACCCAGACGATCGTCAACGGCTGCGTCGGCGTCACGATGTCGATCGTGCCGCCGGACGCGCCGTGCGACCTGCTCTCCGTCGACTGCGACGCCGTGCAGCGCGTCGCGCTCACCGTGGTGCCGGCGGCGTACTCCGCGTAGCGCTACCCCTGGTGGAGCTGTCGGGCTGCCTCGGTGAGGGAGCCCGACAGCGACGGGTAGATCGAGAACGTGTGCGCCACCTGGTCGACGTTCAGCCCGAGCGACACGGCCATGGTGACCGGCAGGATCAGCTCGCTCGCCCGCGGCGCGACCACGACGCCGCCGAGCACCTTGCCGGACTCCGGGCGGCAGATCAGCTTCACGAAGCCGTCCGTGATGCCCTGCATCTTGGCCCGCGCGTTGGTGGCGAGCGGCAGCTTCTTCACGACGCCGTAGACCTTGCCGTCGTCCACGTCCGCCTGCCGAACGCCGACCGTGGCGATCTCCGGGTCGGTGAAGATCGTCGAGGAGACGGTGCCGAGGTTGATCGGCGCGACGGCCTCGCCCAGCGCGTGCCACATCGCGATGCGGCCCTGCATCGCCGCGACCGAGGCGAGCATCAGCACGCCCGTGCAGTCGCCGGCGGCGTAGACGTTGTGCACCGTCGTGCGGCTCACCTTGTCCACGGTGATGTAGCCGCCGCCGTCCGTCGCGATGCCGGCGTCCTCGAGACCGAGCCCCTGCGTCGACGGGATCGAGCCGACCGTCATCAGGCAGTGCGTGCCCTCGACCGTGCGGCCGTTCTCCAGCGTCACCACGACGCCGTCGCCGGTGTTCTCGGCGGCCACGGCGCGGGCTCCGTTGAGGATCGTCATGCCGCGCCGGGTGAACACGCCCTCGATCACCGCGGCCGCGTCGGCGTCCTCGCCGGGCAGCACGCGGTCGCGGCTCGACACGAGCGTGACGTGCGAGCCCATCGACTGGAACGCCCCCGCGAACTCCGCTCCCGTCACGCCCGACCCGACGACGACCAGCTCCTCCGGCACCTCCGGGAGGTCGTAGACGTCGCGCCAGGTGAGGATGCGCCGCCCGTCCGGCTCCGCGCCGGGGACGATCCGCGGGTGCGCGCCGAGCGCGAGCAGGATCACGTCCGCCTCGAGGACGTCGTCCTCGTCGCTGTTCACCCGGCGTACGGCGACGTGCCGGTTGTCGAGCAGCCGCCCGCTGCCCTGCACGACGTTGACGCCGTCCGCGCCGAGCCGCCGCGCGATGTCGAGGCTCTGGGACAGCGCCAGCGTCTTCACCCGCGCGTAGACGGTCGGCGCGTCGACGGTGACCGCCTCGGGCGGGGTGTCGGAGTCGTCGTCGTCCCACTCGTCGCCGCCGGCCTTGCGGAACCGGATGCCCAGCGCGTGCGCGCCCGCCAGCGACGTCATCGCCTCCGACGTCGCGATCAGCGTCTTCGACGGGACGCAGTCGGTGAGCACGCACGCGCCGCCGAGCCCGTCGCGGTCCACGACCGTGACGTCCGCGCCGAGCTGGCGCGCGACGAGCGCGGCCTCGTACCCCGCGGGACCACCGCCCACGATGACGATCCGCACCCGTTCGCCTCCCGTCGTCCGCCGCCCGCGTAATCTTCGCAGCATGGCCCTCTACGCCGCGTACGGGACCAACATGGACTCGGGGCAGATGAAGTTCCGCTGCCCGCACTCCCCTGCCGTCGGGACCGGCTGGATCAAGGGGTGGCGCCTGGCGTTCGGCGGCGAGTCGATCGGGTGGGAGGGCGCGCTCGCCACGATCCTCGAGGACCCGGACGGCTGCGTGTACGCCGTCCTCTACGACGTCCCGAAGGAGGACGAGGTCCGCCTCGACGACTGGGACGGCGTCTCGATGGGCTTCTACTCGAAGATCCACGTGCGGGTCTCGACGCTCGACGGCGAGCAGCTCGCGTGGACGTACGTCCTCAACGACTACGAGGGCGGCCTGCCGCACCCGACGTACCTCGCCGCGATGGCCGATGCCGCCGAGAAGGCCGGCGCGCCCGACGACTACGTGAACGAGCTCCGCCTGCGCCCCTGCCGCTGACCGCCCCCACACACGAGTTGTGGCGCACCTGCGCCATTGGTGCGCCGCAGGTCTTGCCCCGCACCCAAGATCGCCTCCGTAGTCGACAGACACGGGGGAACACGTGGTGCGTCGTACGTCCGTCCTGGCCTGGGTCGCCGCGCTGCTCGCGCTGCTCGCGGTGCCCGGCCCCTTCGGCCCGCTCGGCCCGCCGCCGGCCGGCGCGGCACCCGCCGCCGCCTGCGCGCGCGGCGCCGCCGACCGCGCGCACCGCTGGTTCGAGGCCGCGCCGCCGCTGCCGGCCCGCGGCCTCGGCCGGCAGGCGCAGTCCGGCAGCACCGTCCAGGTCCGCGCCGCCGCCCTCGACCCCGCCGACCCGCGCGTCGTCCTCGCCACCGACGGCACCCGCGTGCAGCGCTCCGACGACGGCGGCTGCACCTGGCGCGAGGTGTGGACGCTCGACGTGGAGGACACGGTCAGCGAGATCGCCGCGCTCGACGTCGCGCACGTGGCCGGGCACTCGCGCGTGCTGCTGGTCGTCGTCACCGGGCCGCCGCACGCGCTGGGGGAGGCGGTCCGGCTCCGGATCGTGCGCAGCGACGACGGCCGCGGCGGGTGGACGACGGCGTACGAGGCCGCCGGCGTCCGCACCGCCGCGCAGCACGGCCCCGGCGCGCTCGTGCGCAGCGGCGCCGGCGCCACGGCGTACGCCGCGCTGCCGTCCCCGACCGGCGCGTACACCTGGGTCGCGACCGCCGACGGCCGCACTTGGGAGCAGCGCACCCCGCCGGGCGCGAGCGACACCCCCGCCGACCTGAACGGCGCCGCGGCCAGCCCGTGGGACCCGGCCGAGGTCTGGCAGTGGCACGGCGCCGGCCCCGCGCGGCTGCGCGTCTCGCGCGACGGTGCCCGGACGTGGCGCGACGTCGACCCGTGGCCGACGTTCCCGACGAAGCCGTTCTGGGAGGTCGCCGACGTCGCCTGGCCGCGGCGCAACGGCCCCGCGCGCATCGTCGTCGCGGGCGGCAGCCTGCGGCAGTTCGACGACCCGGCCGACCCGGCCGCGGTGCTCGCCTGGTCCGGGGACGGCGGCACGTCGTGGGGCGTGTCGTTCCCGCCCAGGAAGGTGTCGTTCGTCGAGGGGCCGGTGACCCACACCGCGCGCGGCGACGCGGTGCTGACCGGGGCGGACGGGCGGGTGTACCTCGTGCCGTACCGCGGTCGCGTGCCGCGCCGGGAGGAGTGGCGCCCGCTCGCGCCGCTCGGCCGCCCGCCGGACCCGAACTGGCCGGTGTCGTTCGGCCTCGACGCGGCCCGGACGAGCGCGCCCGGCGTGGTGCTCGTGCCCGACTACACGCGGCTGCGGCTGCTGGCCGTCCCGCCCTGACAGACCCCGCCGTCCCGGCAACGGGACGGGCGAGGCGGTCGTACGACCCCGGGCGGCGCGGGCACGCCGTCACGTACGACCGAGCACGGCCGCGGCGCCCACTGGGTCCCCCCTCCGGTGGCGCGCCGCGGCCCGTGCCGACGCGGCCGGGTGCGGCCGCGCGCGACCCGGGCGGGGTGGGCCTGCCGTACGTCGCGCGTGGCCGCCCCGGCCGCGGTCACCCGCAGGACGCGGCGACCCGGTAGAAGAGCATCCGCACGGTGGCCCGGTTGCCGGCGCTCGCGCCGACGTCCAGCCGCACGTCGCCGTACGGCGCGCCGGGCGACACCACCCAGGTGGCCTCGAAGTGGCCGTTCCGGTCGCTGCGCGCCCGGCCGTCGACGCCGCCGTGCACCGAGCCGTCGCGGTCGTCCGCGTAGAGGTTGTCGTAGGCGAGGTACGCCTCCGGCAGCGTGTCCACCACGAGCCGCTGCGTGCCGCCGGGGCGTACGCACTCCGCGCCGAGCGTGGCCGTCATCGGGGCGGTGTCCGGCAGGTTCGAGGGGGTGACCCGCGGCCGCCCGCCGGCCCGCGCCGGGGGGGTGCCCGCCGCCGCCGAAGCGCGTGGGCTCGCCGACGCGCCGCCCGGACCGCCCGCCGCACCGCCCGCCGGACCGCCCGGACTGCCCGGACCGCCCGCGGCCGCCGCCGCGCCGCCCGGCCCGCCGCCCGGCCCCGACGACCCACCCGGTGTGACCGCCGGGACACCCGCCGTCACGGCCGGGCCGGCGCCGCGCGACCCGGTCGCACCCGGCCGGCCGCCCGCCCCGCCGCACGCCGCCGCCATGACCACGACGACGGCGGCGGCGCCCGTACGCAGGCCGGCGCCCGGCCCGAGCCCGGGTACGGCCGTCCCCCGTGCGGCCGCACCAGACCCGGCGCCGGGCGCCGGCCTTCGAATCCACAGGCGCCGCGGGTGGACGTGCGGATTCACAGCGGTGAGAGCCAATGTGGTTTCGCTCTCTACTAGGCAGTACGGGCTGGACGGCCGCGTGTTACGGATTTGCCGAAAAAACTTCGCGACTTCACCCGGCTAGGCGAACGCGATCGCCCCCGTGACCACGAGGTCGACCGGCGAGCCGCAGGTGGGCGAGGTGGCCTGCTTCGGCACCGGCGCGACGACCGCGGCACCGCCGCCGACGTAGCCCTGGTCGCCGACGAACACCGTCACCAGACCGGCCCGCACCCACTGCGCGTGCACGGTCGGCGTGTCGCTGCCGAACGCGTCGCGGAACGACACGTCGAGCCGCCCGGTGCCCACCGGCGCGTACGGCACGGCGAGCGTGCAGGCCTCGTTGTACGCGTACGTGCCGCGCATCCCGATCACCGGCTTCGCCAGCACCGCGCCGGCCGTGACGCCCGGGAACGCGCAGTCCGCCGCGAAGCACAGGCTCGAGCTGCCCGAGCCACCCGGCGTGATCGTGAGCCGTCCGGCGAACGCCGCGGCGCCCTCGACCGACCCGGCGTAGCCGTTCGTCGCCATGGCGACGACGAGCGCGGGCGCGGCGGCGAGCGACGCGACGAGCAGACGTGCCTTCATGCTGTCCTCCTAGGGACGTGGTGCCGGGCGGACCCCCGTGGTGCCGCTCTCCGGCAGTGGTGCCTCGGGCGGCAGCGCCGCCCACGCGCGCACGGCGACGCCTGGCCGGCGGCCGTGCGAGATGTCGAGCCCCCCGCCGAGCGCGACGAGCCGGCGGCGCAGCAGCCGCAGCCCGAACGCCGCCCCGCCCGTGCGCGCCGGCAGCGCCGCGCCGTCGTCGCGCACCGCGACGAGCACGCGGTCCGGCGCGAACGTCACCGCGACCGCGACCACGGACGCCCGGCCGTGCCGCACGGCGCTCCCCACGGCGAGCCGGGCGGCCGCGACCAGCGCGGCGGCGACGTCCGGCGGCACCGGCCGCGCGGCGCCGCGCGCCCGCACCTCGACGACGCACTCGCCGCCGGCGCCACCCGCCGCACCGCCCCCACCCGCCGCCCGGGCCACGGTGCGCAGCGCCGGGAGCAGCGGCGCGTCCACGCCGCTGGCGCGCAACGGGCGCCGCGAACCGGTGACGGCGAGGGGCGCCGTGTCAGAAGTTCTCATTGTTGGCAGTACGCCGCCGAACGCACTTTGTTACAGGGTTTCCGGATAAATCTGCGTACCGTCACCCGTTGATGCGTCCGTCCGACACGGGGGAGCCGATGTCGTCACCGCCGTTCGCCGACGATTCGTCGCCGGCGGAATGGCACGACACGTTCGCCGCGCTGTGCGAGCGCCACCGTCCCCGGCTCGTCCGCTGGCTCACCGCGATCTTCGGCCCGCGCGACGCCGAGGACATCGCGCAGGAGACGTTCGCCCGCCTCTACGCCCGCCCCGGGCTCGTCACCGAGGACGCCGACGCGTGGCCGTGGCTGTCGGTCGTCGCCCGCAACGTCGGCCGCGACCTGGCCCGGCACAACGCCTGGTCGACCGCGGTCGACACGCAGTCGTTCGCCGCCGTCCCCGACGACGCGGTCCTGCTGGACGAGGTGGTCCTGCGCGACGAGGGCGCCCGGCTCGCGGGGGCGCTGCGCCGCCTCACTCCGCGCGAGCGCACGGTGATCCGGCTGCGCGACCTGGAGGACCGCCCGGTCGCGGACATCGCCGCCCTGCTCGGCATCAGCGAGAACGCCGTGCGCCAGCAGCTCTTCCGCGCCCGCCGCCGGCTCGCCACGGTCTACGTCGAGCTCGGCGGCGACTCCCGCTTCGGCGCGCTCGTCGCGGCCGTCGGTGTGCGGCTGCGCGAGCTGGCCCGCCGGTACGTGCCGTTCGCCGACACCGGCGCCGCCCCGGCCGCCGCGGCGGTCCTCGCGTTGCTGCCGGGCCTCGCGGGCGCGTTCGGCGGCGCGCTCGCGCACCAGGGTCCCGGGCTCGGGTCGGCCGGTGCCGGCGTGCGCGCGGCCGCCACCGTGCTCGGCGCGCCCGGCGACGCGCGCGACGCGGACCCACCGCACGGCACCGGCGGACTGCTCCCCGCCCTCGCCGCGCCGCCGGGCGGGCCGGCCGCCGTGCCTGGTCGCCCGGCACACGTCGAGGTCCACCAGCGCGTGCCGTTCGGCCGGGTCGACCTGACGTACGACCGCGGCCCGTTCGAGCCGGACGACCAGGAGTCCAACCCGTACCTGGTCGAGGTCCGCGAGCCGGTCACCGGCCGTTACCTGCGCGTCCGCGGCGGCGAGTACGGCGACCCGGAGCCCGACCCGTACTGCCTCGTCGTCATCCCCTGCCCCTAGCAGGGGCTAGCCCGGCAGGCACTCCTCGAGCCGCACGACGACGTCGCCGCCCTCCCCCACCACCTGCCACCGGCACACCGTCGCCACCGGCACCTCGACGCACTCGGTGCCGCGCTCCGCCGTCGCGGCGCCGGACACGGCCACCCACGCGCAGACCGGCGCGGCCGCGGCGGGGCGCACGGGGACGAGCAGTGCCGCGAGCAGCACGTACCGCATGAGGGGCACCTCGTTGAGCAAGGCGCCAGCAGGGCGCCGTCCGCCGGGGGGCGCCCGCAGTACGGATGAGCGCGCCTGGCGTTACGGCGCCAATTGGCGTCGAGGTGCCGAAGAGAAAAGAGCTAGAACGTGTCGTGCGGGCGGTACGTCCCCCACACGTCGCGCAGCGCGTCGCAGACCTCGCCGACCGTCGCGCGGGCCCGCAGCGCCTCGCGCAGCGGGTACAGCACGTTGTCGGTCCCGCGGGCCGCCGCGCGGACCTCGTCGAGGCGCTTGGCGACCTCGTCGCCGTCGCGCTCGGCGCGGAGCCGGGCCAGCCGCTCCCGCTGCGCCTGCTCGATCGTCGGGTCGACGCGCAGCGGCTCGTACGCCTCCTCGGAGGCGGCGGCGAACTTGTTCACCCCGACCACGACCCGCGACTGGTCCTCGATCGACTGCGCGACCGCGTACGCCGACCGCTCGATCTCGGACTTCTGGAAGCCGGCCTCGATCGCCGCGACCGCGCCGCCCATCTCGGCGACCCGCGCCATCAGCGCGCGCGCCTCCTCCTCGACGGCGTTCGTCAGCGACTCGACGGCGTACGACCCGGCGAACGGGTCGACCGTCGCGGTCACGTCCGTCTCGTAGGCCAGCACCTGCTGCGTCCGCAGCGCCAGCGTGGCCGCCTTGACCGTCGGCAGCGCGATCGCCTCGTCGTAGGAGTTCGTGTGCAGCGACTGGGTGCCGCCGAGCACCGCGGCCAGCGCCTGCACGGCGACGCGGACCAGGTTCACCTCGGGCTGCTGCGCGGTGAGCTGCACGCCGGCGGTCTGCGTGTGGAAGCGCAGCATCAACGACTTCGGGTTCTTCGCGCCGAACTCGTCGCGCATCACCGACGCCCAGATGCGCCGGGCCGCGCGGAACTTCGCGACCTCCTCCAGCAGCGTCGTCCGCGCCACGAAGAAGAACGCGAGCCGCGGCGCGAACTCGTCCACGTCCTGCCCCGACCGCACGGCGGCGCGGACGTACTCGATGCCGTCCGCGAGGGTGAACGCGACCTCCTGCACCGGCGTCGCCCCGGCCTCGGCCATGTGGTAGCCGGAGATCGAGATCGTGTTCCACTTCGGGATCTCGGCGCGGCAGTAGCTGAAGATGTCGGTGATCAGCCGCAACGACTCGGCCGGCGGGTAGATGTACGTCCCGCGCGCGATGTACTCCTTGAGCACGTCGTTCTGGATGGTGCCGTTCAGGGCCGTCCCGGGAACGCCCTGCTCCTCCGCCACGAGCTGGTAGAGCAGCAGCAGCACGGCGGCCGGCGCGTTGATCGTCATCGACGTCGACACCTGGTCGAGCGGGATGCGGTCGAACAGCACCCGCATGTCGTCGATCGAGTCGATCGCGACGCCGACCTTGCCGACCTCGCCGCTCACGGACGGGTGGTCGGAGTCGTAGCCCATCTGCGTCGGCAGGTCGAACGCCACCGACAGCCCGGTCGTGCCGGCCGCGAGCAGCGCGTGGTAGCGCTCGTTCGACTCCTTGGCGGTGCCGAACCCGGCGTACTGCCGCATCGTCCACGGCTTGCCGGTGTACATCGTCGGGTAGACGCCGCGGGTGAACGGGTACGCGCCCGGCTCGCCCAGCGACGTCGCCGGGTCGAAGCCGGCCAGCGCCTCCGGCCCGTACACCGGCTCGATCGGCAGCCCCGACTCGGACGTTCGGCTCATGCGCCCGATGCTACCGACGCGCGCCGCCGACCCTCCTTGACGATCTTCGCGAACCGCCACACACTGCGCGAACCCGGACCGTCCCAGGGGGGAACCCATGCGCCGCACCCTGCTCCCGCTCCTCGCCGTGGCGTTGCTGCCCGCGGGTACCGGCGCGCTCGCCGCGCGCGACGCCGGCGGCGCGACGGTCGCGCTCACCGTGAAGCTCACCAAGCAGTCGATCGACGTGCGGCACGCCGCCAACGCATTCGGCGCGTCGCACGTCGTGCGGTACCACGTGAAGGGCACCGTCAGCGGCCCCGGCTACACGACGTCGATCGACGACACGTGGACCGAGACGGGCGGCGCGGTCGCCATGACGAGCCCGCCGCTGCGCCGCTACCCGGTGCTGCCGGAGAGCACGGTCGTCCTGGAGTACGGCGCCGCGATCGTCACCGGCGGCGCCGCGACCGGCGTCTGCCACGGCACGATCACCCGCATCGCCGGCGGCGCGACGCTGAGCACCGGCGGCTGCTGACGCGGTGCCCGCGCGCCGCGGCGCGCCCGATGTGCCGGGGCTGATCGCGCGGCGGTAGAGTCGAGCGGCAGACTCGACCGATCCGACCCGGAGGGCACTGTGCCCAGAGGCACGCTGTACCGCGGGCGCGAGGGCATGTGGTCGTGGGTCGCGCACCGCGTGACCGGCGTCCTGGTGTTCTTCTTCCTCTTCGCGCACGTGCTCGACACGGCGTTGGTGCGCGTGTCGCCGAACGACTACGACAAGGTCGTCGACACGTACAAGCACCCGTTCGTGACGCTGATGGAGGTCGGCCTCGTCGGCGCGGTCCTCTTCCACGCGCTCAACGGCATCCGCGTGATGCTCGTCGACTTCTGGGAGAAGGGCGTCCGCCTCCAGCGCCAGATGCTCTACGTCGAGCTCGCGCTGTTCGCCGTGCTGATGGGCCCGGCGACGTACTTCATGATCAAGCCCGTCGCCGAGCGCTACCTGGGGTCCTGAGTGAGCGCGATCAACGCACCCGTCATCGAGCGGCCGCGCAGCCGCGCGCCGCGCGCCCGCCGCGCCACGAACTTCGAGCTGTACTCCTGGGTCTTCATGCGGGTGTCCGGGCTGCTGCTCGTGTTCCTCGTGCTCGGCCACCTGTTCGTCATGCACGTCGTCGACGGCGGCGTCGAGCGGGTGAACTTCGCGTTCGTCGCGGGCCGCTGGTCGTCGCCGTTCTGGCGGATGTGGGACCTCGTGATGCTGTGGCTCGCCGAGCTGCACGGCACCAACGGCCTGCGCACGATCATCAACGACTACGCCGAGCGCGACCAGACGCGCTTCTGGCTGAAGATGCTGCTCTACGTGAGCACGTTCCTCGTCGTGGTGCTCGGGACGCTCGTCATCTTCACCTTCGACCCTGCGATCACCGGGTAGGCGACTGCTCACATGCAGATCCACAAGTACGACACCGTCGTCGTCGGCGCCGGCGGCGCCGGCATGCGGGCCGCGCTGGAGGCAGGGCAGCGCTGCCGTACCGCGGTCCTCACCAAGCTCTACCCGACGCGCTCCCACACCGGCGCCGCGCAGGGCGGCATGTGCGCCGCCCTCGCGAACGTCGAGGAGGACAACTGGGAGTGGCACACGTTCGACACCGTCAAGGGCGGTGACTACCTGGTCGACCAGGACGCCGCCGAGATCATGTGCAAGGAAGCGATCGACGCGGTCCTCGACCTCGAGAAGTTCGGGCTGCCGTTCAACCGCACGCCCGAGGGCCGGATCGACCAGCGGCGCTTCGGCGGCCACACCGCCCGCCACGGCGAGGCGCCGGTGCGCCGCGCCTGCTACGCCGCCGACCGCACCGGCCACATGATCCTGCAGACGCTGTTCCAGCAGTGCGTGAAGCACGACGTCGAGTTCTTCAACGAGTTCTACGTGCTCGACGTGCTGATCAGCGAGGGCCGCACCGCGGGCTGCGTCGCCTACGAGCTCGCGACCGGCGAGCTCCACGTCTTCCAGGCCAAGGCTGTCATCTTCGCCAGCGGCGGCTTCGGCAAGATGTTCAAGGTCACGTCGAACGCGCACACGCTGACCGGCGACGGCCCGGGCATCGTGTGGCGGCTCGGGCTGCCGCTGGAGGACATGGAGTTCTTCCAGTTCCACCCGACCGGCCTGTACAAGCTCGGCATCCTGCTTACCGAGGGCGCGCGCGGCGAGGGCGGCATCCTCCGCAACAAGGACGGCGAGCGCTTCATGGAGCGCTACGCGCCGACCATCAAGGACCTCGCGCCGCGCGACATGGTGTCCCGCGCGATCTACACCGAGATCCGCGAGGGCCGCGGCTGCGGCCCGAACGGCGACTACGTGCACCTCGACCTCACGCACCTGCCGCCGGAGCAGCTCGACGCGAAGCTGCCCGACATCACGGAGTTCTGCCGGACGTACATGGCGATCGAGCCGTACACCGACCCGATCCCGATCCAGCCGACCGCGCACTACGCGATGGGCGGCATCCCGACCAACGTCGAGGCCGAGGTCCTGCGCAACAACTACGACGTCGTGCCCGGCCTCTACGCGGCCGGCGAGTGCGCCACCGTGTCCGTGCACGGCGCCAACCGGCTCGGCACCAACAGCCTGCTCGACATCAACGTGTTCGGGCGGCGTTCCGGCCTCAACGCCGCGCGCTTCTGCGCCGCGAACGACCACGTGCCGCTCCCGGCCGCCCCGGCCGACCGCGTCGTCGCGATGGTGGAGACGCTGCGTTCGAACGCCGGCGGCGAGCGGATCAGCGACATCCGCAACGCGCTCCAGGAGTCGATGGACGCGAACGCGTCCGTCTACCGCACCGAGCAGACGCTGAAGCAGGCGCAGGTCGACATCCAGGCGTTGAAGGAGCGCTACGCCCGCGCGAGCGTGCAGGACAAGGGGCAGCGCTACAACACCGACCTGCTGGAGGCCGTCGAGCTCGGGTTCCTGCTCGACCTCGCCGAGGTGCTGGTGGCGTGCGCGCAGGCGCGGCAGGAGAGCCGCGGCGGGCACTTCCGCGAGGACTACCCGAACCGCGACGACGCCAACTTCATGCGCCACACCATGGCGTACAAGGACGGCAACGACATCCGGCTGGACTACAAGCCGGTGACGATCACCCGTTACCAGCCGATGGAGCGCAAGTACTGATGGAAGTCACCCTCAAGCTGCGGCGCTTCAACCCGGAGCAGGACACGGAGCCGCACTGGGAGACGTACACCGTCCCCGCGGAGCCGAACGACCGCCTGCTCGACCTGCTCCACTACGTGAAGTGGAACCTCGACGGCACGCTGACGTTCCGACGGTCCTGCGCGCACGGCATCTGCGGCTCCGACGCGATGCGCATCAACGGCGTCAACCGGCTCGCCTGCAAGGTCCTCATGAAGGACCTGCCGGACACCGTCACCGTCGAGCCGCTCAAGGGCCTGCCGGTCGAGAAGGACCTGCTCGTCGACATGGAGCCGTTCTTCGAGGCGTACCGGTCGGTGAAGCCGTTCCTCATCACCTACGACAAGGAGCCGACGCGCGAGCGGCTCCAGTCGGCGGAGGACCGCGAGCGCTTCGACGACACCACGAAGTGCATCCTCTGCGCCGCGTGCACGACGTCGTGCCCGATCTACTGGACGGACGAGGCGTACTTCGGCCCGGCCGCGATCGTGAACGCGCACCGCTTCATCTTCGACAGCCGCGACGACGGCGCCGAGGAGCGGCTGGACATCCTCAACGACAAGGAGGGCGTCTGGCGCTGCCGGACGACGTTCAACTGCACCGAGGCGTGCCCGCGCGGCATCGAGGTGACCAAGGCCATCCAGGAAGTGAAGCGGGCGCTGCTCTTCCGCCGCGTCTGACCGGCCCCACCCCAACTGTGAAGATCACCACGCGGGGAGGGGGTGCCGTGGGCTGCACGGTTGGGGCCCGCCTCGGCGCCGCGCCCGCCTAGTCGCGCGACCTGACGAAGTCGCGCTGCGAGCGCACCCCGCGCTCCAGCCGCGACGACGCGCGCCAGCCCCGCCAGCCGATCCACGCCACCGCCGTGCCGATCAGCAGCGACACCACGACCAGCACCAGGTGCACGAGGAAGAACGCCGTCGCCCCGTCGGACCACGAACGGTCGTCCTTCCAGATGTTCCTGAGGAAGTTCGGCCAGATCGCCCAGGTCCACAGGCCGACGAGCAGCAGGAACGCCGACACCCGGCGGGACATCACCACGCGCACATCACCACGGCCGGAGTGTCCCATGCCGCTCCCCGCCACCCGCTATCCTCGTGGCCCATGGGAGCGGCCGGCCTTCGCCTGCGCGCGGCCGCGTGCGCGGTCGTCGCGAGCCTCGCCGTCGCCGCGCCCGCCACGACCGCCCGCGCGGAGCCCAAGGACGTCGTCGGCGGCCCGGCGCTCGCCGCGCGCGGCATCGTCGTCGACCGGAGCGCCCCGCCGCTGCCGCCCGTCTCCGCGGCCGCCTACGTCCTCGCCGACGCGGGCACCGGCGAGGTCCTCGCCGCCCGCCACCCGCACGGCCGCTACCTGCCCGCCAGCACGCTGAAGACGTTGACCGCCGTCTCGCTGCTGCCCGAGCTCGACCTCGACGCCCTCTACGACCCGACGTGGGAGGACGTGAACATCGAGGGCTCCAAGGTCGGCCTCACGCAGGGCACCAAGGTCAGCGTCGACAAGCTGATGGAGGCGATGCTCGTCGTCTCCGGCAACGACGCCGCCAACGCCGTCGCGAACGCGGCCGGCGGCCTCCCCACCGCCGTCGCGAAGATGAACGCCACGGCGCGCCGCCTGCAGGCGTACGACACGCTCGCCCGCAACCCGTCGGGCCTCGACGCGCCCGGCCAGCTCACCAGCGCGTACGACCTCGCGCTGATCGCCCGCGCGGGGCTGGCCATGCCGAAGTTCGCGACGTACGTCACGACGCTGCGCAGCACGATGCCGGCGCCGGGCGGCAAGCGGTTCGAGATCTACAACCACAACAAGCTGCTGACCCGCTACCCGGGCAACATCGGCGTCAAGACGGGCTACACGGTCAAGGCCCGGCGCACCTACGTCGGCGCCGCCCGCCGCAACGGCCGCACGCTCGTCGTCACGCTGCTCAAGGCCGAGACGTCGTACCCCGACGCGACGGCGTTGCTCGACTGGGGCTTCCGCAACGCCGGCCACGTCACCCCGGTCGGCCGGCTCGTCGACCCGGTGCCGGACGCGCCGGTCACCGAGCGCGCCGACCGGTCCCGGGTCGAGCCGCTCGCGGCGGCGCCGGCCCCGGCGCGGATCACCAAGGACGACGGCAACGGCGTGCCGCTCGTACCCGTCGCCGCGGGCGCCGTGCTCGCCGGCACCGTCGTGACGTTGCGCCGCCGGGCGGCGCGCCGGCGGTACCGCCCGACGCTGACGCTCCCCCGGGTCTAGCGCCGGGCCAGGTACGACATGCCCTCGGCGAGCGGCCGGGGCTGCAGCCCGAGGATCTCCCGCGCCTTGCGGGTGTCCACCCGCGACTCGCCGTTCGCGAAGTCCACCGCGCGCGGCGACAGCACGCGGCCGGGCAGCCGGTAGAGCAGCGCGGCGCCGAGCTTCACGAACGGCGTCGGCGCCGGCAGCACCGCGCGGCGCCGGCCCATCACGCGGAGCATCTCGCGGACGATCTGCCGGAACGACAGGAGCTGCGGCCCGCCGAGCTCGATGGTCTCGTTCTCGGCCGCCGGGGTGACGAGCGACAGCGCGACCGCGCGGCCCACGTCGTCGACGTGCACCGGCTGCACCTTCGCGGTGCCGGGGCCGGGCAGCGGCACGACCGGCAGCGTCTTCGCGAACAGGGCGAACTTGTTCAGCGCGCGGTCGCGCGGGCCGTAGACCCAGGACGGCCGCAGGATCGTGTACGGGATGCCGCTGTTGCGCACCGCCGTCTCCGCGCCGTCCTTGGCCGTGAACCACTCCTCGGTGCGCCCCTCGCCGACGCCCGCGCCGGAGAGGTAGACGAGGCGGGTGACGCCCGCCTTCTTGGCGGCGGCGACGAGGTTCTCGGTGCCCTTGCGGTCGTACTCGTCGTACGTCAGCCCCTTCTTCGGCACCTCGACGGGGTGGCCGGGGAACTGCACCGCGATCACGAGCGTGTCCACGCCCTCGAACGCCTCGCCGAGCGACGCCGCCTCGCGGACGTCGCCCGTCGCGATCGAGACGCCGCGGTCGTTGACCCACGGGTTCGCCTTGGTGCCGCGCGAGAGCACCCGGACCACGTGGCCCTCGCGGCGCAGCGCCGCCACGATGGCCCGGCCGAGGAAGCCGGTACCGCCGGCGACGAGGATCATGGCGAACGCCTTTCGACAGTGGTCGGTGTCGCCGCGATTCTGCCAGCGTCAGTCTCGGCGCAGCGACTTGAGCGCCTTGGCCGCGAGCAGCGTCGCCCCGAACCCGGTCGCCGCCGCCACCGCCGCCCGTTCCGCCCCGCCGCCCGCCGGCCGTTCCGCGCTCCCGCCCGCCGCCGTCCGCTCCGCGCCGCCGCCCGCCGACGCCCCGCCGCCCACCGACGGCGCGACCCGGTCGCGACGTCGTACATCCGGCGCGGGACCCGCGACCGGGTCGCGCTTTCGGTCCCAGTCGGCGGCCTTCGGGCCGCCGACGGGACCCCCGGCGCGCTCGGCGCCACGCCCGGCGCGCTCGGCGCCGTGCTCGGCGGCGCGCTGGGCCTTGGCGTCGCCGCCACCCTCCGCCTCGCGCGCCGCGCGGTCCTTCAGGGTGCGGCCGGGGACGTTCGTGTCGGGCGGCGAGGTGCCGCCGTTGTACGAGTCGCCGCCGCGCGCCTCCCCCTCCGGGATGCCCGCCTCGCGCGCGGCCTCGGGCGACGCCGTTCCGGACGGCTCCACGTCGTGCCAGCCCGGCGCGGTGACCGTCCACGCGGCGGTGAAGAGGATGACCCGGCTCACCAGGTACAGTCCGACCAGCAGCGCGACCGCCGTGCCGATCGAGCCGTACAGCGCGGTCGACTTCGTCGCGGTGCGGGCGACGTACCAGCCGCCGGCGAGCTTGAGCACGCCGAACAGGAACCCCCCGAACAGCGCGCCGCGCACCAGCCGCCGCCACGGCCACGTCACGCGCGGCAGCCACTTGAACAGCACGAGGAACAGCACCGCGTCCACGAACACGCCGGCCACGAAGGACAGCACCTCGAGGATCGCCTCGGTCACCCCGCTGCCGACGCCCGCGCCCTGCAGCAGCGCGCCCGCGCCGCCCGTCGCGAGCACCGACACGCCGAACGACAGGGAGAGCGCGACGGCGAGGATGACGAGCGTCAGGGCGTCGTAGCCCTTCTTCTTCAGGAACGACCCCATGTCGATGTTCTGGTGCCACATCAGCCGCAGCGCGTCGCGCAGCGCGGTGACGCCGCCGAGACCGGAGAACAGCAGGCCGACCAGACCGACGGCACCGAGGGTGCCGCGGTTGCCCTCGACGTCCTCCAGCGCGCCGTTGAGCTGCTTGCCCACGCCCGGGATGACGCCGGTGACCTTGATCAGGATCTTCGTCTGCGCGTCGGGGTCCTTCGCCATCACGAAGCCGAGCACGGACATCGCGACGAGCAGCAACGGCAGCAGCGCGAGGATCGAGTACATGGTCAACGCCGCCGCGAGGCGGTCCCCGCCGTCGCCCTTGTAGCGCTCGGCGGCGCGGACCAGGTGGTCGAACCAGGGCCACGCGTCACGGCGCGACTGGTAGGCGGCCTTGACGCGGCCGAGCAGGCTCTTCATAGGGGCGGGCGTACCCGCCGCCGGGAGGGGTGTCACCCACCGGGGGCGAAGTCTCGCGACAGCCGCCAGGGCGTACCCAGCCCCAGACCCGGCGGCGGAGACGGAGGTGACGTCCATGAAGCGAGTCGCGCTGGCTCTCGCCGTGGTCACGGCGGGGACGGTGTTCACGGCTCCGGCCTCGGCGGTATGCGTCAAGGACCCGTGGACACCGCGCTACCTGTTCTGCCTGACGTCGTCGGCACGTAGCTGACAGCTCCGCCCGCGCTCCGGGGTCGGCCCCCGGTTCGGCAGCGCGGGCCCGCGGCTACCCGAACGCGAACTCCCGCTGCGGCCGCCACACCCGGTCGCGCCCCTCCTCGTAGAGCGTGAAGCCTCCGACGGTGAACGTCGCCGCGAACGCCGCCAGCCCGTCGAAGCCGCGTTGCAGCGCCTCGTCCGGCACGTCCTGCGCGACCGTGACGTGCGGGTGGTAGTTGAACTTCAGCTCGCGGAACAGCGGGCCGCTGCGCACGCGTGACTCCAGCCGCTCGCAGTCGGAGATGCCGGCGGCGAGCTGGACGAACGTCACCGGCGACACCGGCAGGAACGTTCCCGTCCCGCGCAGCGTCATCGCGAACGGCCGCTCGTCGGCGGCGATCCGGCGCAGGTGCTCCTCGACCACGTCGAGGCGTTCGGCCGGGATCGACGTGGGCGGTAGCAGCGTCACGTGCGGCGGCACGCGCGACGCCTCGGGGTCGCCGAGCCGCTGCCGCCACTGCGCGAGCTCGCGGCCGTAGGGGGGCGGGACGGCGATCGCGACGCCGATGTTCCGGCGGGCCAACGTCAGCCCTTCGCCGCGAGGAACCCGACCCGCTCCCGCACCACGCCCATCGTCTGCGCGGCCACCGACCGGGCGCGCTCCGCGCCGGCCGCGAGGATCGTGTCCAGACCCTCGGTGTCCTCGATCCACCGGCGGTACCGCTCCTGGAACGGCGTCAGCGCCTCGACGACGACGTCGGCGACGGCGTTCTTGAAGTCGCCGTAGCCCTTCCCGGCGAACTCCTGCTCGATCTCCGGGATCGGCCGCCCGGAGAACGCCGAGTGGATCGTGAGCAGGTTGCTGATGCCGGGCTTGGCCGCCTCGTCGTAGACGACGTCGCGGCCGATGTCGGTGACCGCCGAGCGGATCTTCTTGCGGATCGACGCCGGGTCCTCCAGCAGGTCGATCACGCCCGCCTGGGAGGCCGCGGACTTGCTCATCTTCGCGGTCGGCTCCTGCAGGTCGGTGATCTTGCCGGTGGACTTCACGATGTGCGGCTCGGGCACCACGAACGTCTCGCCGAACCGGCTGTTGAACCGCTGCGCCAGGTCCCGGGTCAGCTCCAGGTGCTGGCGCTGGTCCTCGCCGACCGGCACCTTGTCCGCCTGGTAGATCACGATGTCGGCGGCCTGGAGGATCGGGTACGCGAAGAGCCCGACGCTCGCCGACTCGCCGCCGCCCTTCGCCGACTTGTCCTTGAACTGCGTCATCCGGCCCGCCTCGCCCATGCCGGTGAGGCAGAGCAGGACCCAGCACAGCTCGGTGTGCTGGGGAACGTGCGACTGCACGAACAGCGTGCTGCGTTCCGGGTCGAGGCCGGCGGCGAGGTACTGCGCGGCCGCGATGCGCGTGCGCCGCCGCAGCGCCTCCGGGTCGTGGCCCATCGTGATCGCGTGCAGGTCGACCACGCAGTAGAACGCGTCGAACTCGTCCTGCATCGCGACCCAGTGACGCAGCGCACCGAGGAAGTTGCCGAGGTGGAACGAGTCCGCCGTCGGCTGCATCCCGGACAGCACCCTGGGCTTCGCCATGACGGGAAGTCTCCTACAGCGGCGGCGCGGGGGCGAAAGCGTTCACTGCGTGAAGAACCACACGATGACGTAACCGGCGAACACCCACGCGACGAGCAGGTGCGCGATCGCCAGCTTCTCGGCGAGGCCGTCGTCGCGGCGTTCGCGCCGCTCCCCCCACCAGACGGCGGCGAGCGGCACCGCCGCGACGAGCGAGGCCACCGCGACGAGGAGCCCGATCACCAGCGGCAGGCCGAACACGCCGCCGAAGGCGAGGAAGACGAGCGGTCCGGCGGGCCCCGAGATGATGCCGTAGAGGATGAACGCGCAGATCACGAACACCCACGCCCCGCCCGCCGACAGGTGGCAGGCGGTGATCAGGCTGCGCGGGACGAGCCGGGTGTGCCGCTGCTGGCCCGGCGGCACCCACTCGGGCGGGTAGCCGGGCTGCTGGTACGCCGGCTGCGTCCAGTCCGGCGGCGCGACCGGGCGCTGCGGCTCGCCGGACGGCGCCGCGAACGGGTTGTCGTCGCTCATGCCGTCTCCTCCGGGCCGGAGCCGTTGAGCTGGGTGACGCGGACCTTCTCGATGCGGCGGCCGTCCATGCCGGTCACCTTGAGCCGCACGCCCGGCGCCTCGACGGCGTCGCCGCCGCGCGGCACGCGGCCGAGCGCGTTCATGACGTAGCCGGCGACGGTCTCGTACGGGCCGTCGGGCAGCGCCACGCCGGTCTGCTCGGTGAACTCGTCCAGGTTGAGCAGGCCGTCCACCTCGACGTCGCCGCCGCGCAGCGTGCGGGCCCCGACCTCGGCCGGGTCGTACTCGTCGCGGATGTCGCCGATGACCTCCTCGATCAGGTCCTCGAGCGTGACGATGCCCGCGGTGCCGCCGTACTCGTCCACCACGACGGCGAGGTGCTGCCCCTCGCGGCGCATCTCGGACAGCGCGGCGAGGACGCGCTTGGTGTCGGGCAGCATGATGACCTCGCGAACGACGTCGCCGACCTTGGTCTGTCCGCGCTTGGCACCGATCAGGTCGCGGATGTGCACGAACCCGCGTACGTCGTCGGCGGTGCCGTGGATGACCGGGTAGCGCGAGTGCGACGCGGCCTTGGTGTCGCGCAGCGCCTTGGTGATCGTGGTGCCCGCGTCGAGGAACTCCACCTCGGTGCGCGGCACGAGCACCTCGCGGAGCTGCCGCTCGCCCGCCGCGAACACCTCGTCGATGAGCCGGCGCTCCTCCTTGGACAGCGACTCGTGCGCCGCGACGAGGCCACGCAGCTCCTCCTCGGAGATGGACTCGCGACCGGCGTCGGGGTCGCCGCCGACGAGGCGGACGATCGCGTTGGTGGACACCGACAGCAGCCAGATCAGCGGGCGGAACACGCCGGCGATCCGGTCGAGGACGAGGGCGAACGCCCGCGCGACGGTCTCGGGGCGTTGCAGCGCGATGCGCTTGGGCGCGAGCTCGCCGATGACGAGCGAGACGTAGCCGATGACGATGGTGACCGCGACGACGCCGAGCGCGTCGGCCGGGCCCTCGTTGAGGCCCCACCGGCGCAACGCGCCGGACGCGCTGTGCGCGAGCGTGACCGCGCCGAACGCGGACGACAGCAGCGCCGTGAACGTCACGCCGATCTGGACGGCGGCGAGCCAGCGGTTGGGGTTCTCCGAGAGCCGGGCGACGGCGGCGCCGCGGCGGCCCTGCGCGGACAGCGACTTGACCTGCCCCTCGCGCAGCGAGACGAGCGCCGTCTCGGCCGCCACGAACAGCGCGGCGACGAGCACGATCAGCAGCACGATGCCGACGTTGATCAGCGTCGACATCGCGCCGCCTCGGTACTACAGCCCGGCTCCATCGTCAGAGGTTGGCGACGTCCGCCTGCTTGGCGCGGACGGCCTCCGCGGCCTCCTTGAGCCCCGAGAGCTCGGAGTCGGTGAGCGGGATCTCGTCCACGGCGAGCACGCCGCCGCGGCCGAGCTTCGCCGGCACGCCGAGGTACACGTCGCTGATGCCGAACTGGCCGGTGACCCACGCGCACACGGGCATCGACGCGCCGGTGTCCTTCGCGACGGCCTCGACCATCCGCGCGGCCGCGGCGGACGGCGCGTAGTACGCGGAGCCGGTCTTGAGCAGCGCGACCACCTCGGCGCCGCCGTTGCGGGTCCGCTCCACGAGCGCGTCGATCTGGTCCTGCGGGAGCAGGTCGGTCAACGGCTTGCCGTCCACCGTGCAGTGCGACGGCACCGGCACCATCGTGTCGCCGTGCGAGCCGAGCGTCAGCGTCCGCACCGACGCGACGGGCACCGACAGCGTCTCGGCGACGAAGTGCGAGAACCGCGCGGTGTCGAGCATGCCCGCCTGGCCCATGACCTTCTCGCGGGCGAAGCCGGAGACGTTGGCGGCGAGCGCGGTCATCTCGTCCAGCGGGTTCGAGACGACGATGAGCACGGCGTCCGGCGACTGCTTGGCGATGTTCTCGGTGACCTGCCGGACGATCTTCGCGTTGACCTCGATGAGGTCCATCCGGCTCATGCCTGGCTTGCGCGGCAGGCCGGCGGTGATCACGACGATGTCGGAGCCGGCGGTCGCCTCGTAGCCGCTGCCGTCCATGCCGGTCGTGACGCCGACCACGCGCGTCTCGTAGCCCTCGATCGGGCGCGACTGGTTCAGGTCCAGCGCGAGGCCCTCGGCCTTGCCCTCCACGACGTCGGTCATGACGACCTCGTCGAAGACGTCGTACGCCGCGAGGCGCTGGACGGTGGTGGAGCCGTAGAAGCCGGCGCCGACGACGGTGACCTTCATTACTTCGACAACTCCTCGATGATCGCGTCGGCGTACTCCGCCGTGCCTACCGCCGTCGGGTCGTCGCGACGCGGCTTCATGTCGTACGTGACCTTCTCGCCGCGCGCGATGACGGCGGCGACCGCGTCCTCCAGGCGCCGCGCGGCCTCGGTCTCGCCGAGGTGCTCGAGCATCAGCTTGCCGGAGAGGATCATCGCGGTCGGGTTGACCTTGTTCTGGCCCTTGTACTTCGGGGCGCTGCCGTGCGTCGCCTCGAAGACGGCCGCCTCGGTGCCGATGTTCGCGCCCGGCGCGACGCCGAGGCCGCCGACCATGCCGGCCGTGAGGTCGCTGAGGATGTCGCCGTAGAGGTTCGGCAGGACGAGCACGTCCCACTCCTCCGGCCGCTGCACCAGGCCCATGCAGGTGGCGTCGACGAGGTTCTCCCACGGCTCGATGTCCGGGTACTCCTCGGCCACCTTGCGGAACGTCGAGAGGAACAGCCCGTCGGTGAACTTCATGATGTTGCTCTTGGTGATGCAGTGGACCCGCTTGCGGCCCTTGGCCTTCGCGTACTCGAACGCGTAGCGCACGATCCGCTCGGTGCCGAACTCGCTGATCGGCTTGATCGAGATGCCGGAGCCCTCGCGGATCTGCTTCTTCTGCTTGGTGTTGAGGAAGGTGCGGACCTCCTCGGCCTCCGGCGTGCCGGACTCGTACTCGATGCCGGCGTAGAGGTCCTCGGTGTTCTCGCGGACGATCACGACGTCGACCTTGTCGAAGTGGCTGCGCACGCCCGGGTACGTCTTGCAGGGGCGCAGGCAGGCGTAGAGCTCGAGCTCGGCGCGCAGCGCGACGTTGACCGAACGGAACCCGGTCCCGATCGGCGTCGTGATCGGGCCCTTGATCGCGACCTTGTTGCGCTTGACCGAGTCGAGCGTCCCCTGCGGCAACGGCGTGCCGGCCGTCTCCATGATGTCGACGCCGGCCTCCTGCACGTCCCAGTCGAACGACGACCCGACGGTCGCGGCGGCGGCTTCGAGGACGCGGCGGGTGGCCTCGGTCAGCTCCGGGCCGGTGCCGTCGCCCGGGATCAGGGTCACGCGGTGCGTCGTGGGCATGGATATCCTCGCCGTTGAGGGATGTCGGAGGAGGCGAGGCTACCGAATGCCCCGGTTCCGCCGCGACCTGGGTCTGCTCGGGGCGGCGGTGCTCGCGGCGTCCCTCGCCGCGTCGCTCGCGGCGCTCCCCGCCTGCTCCCCGGAACGCTCCGCCGCTCCCCCGGCCCCGTCGCCCACCTCGCCGCCGCCCTCGCCTGCGCCCACGCCGACGCCCGCCCCCCGCGCGACGGTGATCGGCGTGTTCGGCGACTGGGGCATCCGCGGCGGCCGCGCGGCGGACGTCGTACGGCTGGTGAACGGCTGGCGTCCGCTCGACGCGGTGCTGACGACCGGCGACAACGCGTACGGCCGCGGGCAGCGCGACGAGGCGGCGTTCGCCGCGTCGCTGGTGGCGCCGCTGCGGCGGCGCGGGGTGCCGTTCTACGCCTCGCTCGGCAACCACGACGTCGTCACGCGCGACGGCCGGTACGTCGTCGACGCGCTCCGCATCCCCGCTCACTGGTACGTCCGCACCGTCGGCCCGGTCGAGGTCGTCGTGCTCGACTCCAACCGCCCGTCGGACGGGAGGCAGCTCGCGTTCCTCAAGGGCGTGCTGGCCCGGCCGCGGGCGGCGTTCCGCGTCGTGGTCTTCCACCACCCGGCGTCGTCGTGCTCGCTGCACGGCGCCAACCGCGAGGTGGACCGGGCGTGGCTGCCGCTGTTCCGCGGGCGGGTCGACGCGGTGCTGGCCGGCCACAACCACACGTACGAGCGCTTCGACGTCGGCGGCGTCCCGTACGTCACGACGGGCGGCGGCGGCGCGCGGCTCTACCCGTCGGTGCCGGGCCTGTGCAACGGGCCGGGGAAGGCGTTGCGGATCAACACCGTGTACCACGCGGTGCGGCTGACGGCGACGCCCCAGCGGCTGACGCTGGAGGCGGTGGGGCTGGACGGCACGGCGTTCGACACGGTGACGGTGACGCGCTAGGCCGGAACGGCGCCGGCCAGGAAGGCCACGCCTGCCGCGAGCACGGTGAGCGTCAGCACGTCGACCGCGCGCGAGCGGACGGCGAGCGAGCCCACCCGCCGGGCGGGCAGCACGAGGCGCAGGACGGCGCCGAGCAGCAGCGCCAGCGCGACGACGTAGAGGCCGCGCCGCCAGTGGTGCCAGGCGGCGGCGTAGACGATGCCGGCCAGGCCGCCGAGCACGACGGCGAACGCGGGGGCCTCGTTGGACAGGCGCTGGAGGCGGCTCACGAGGGGCGGCGCGCGGCGGGGCCGTTGCCGCGCAGCACCTCGACCGCGAGGTCGGCGTGCGCGGCGCGGACGAGCACGTGGTCGGTCGTGAACCCGGCCATCGCGGCGAGCGGGATGCCGGCCGACGCCAGCCGCCCGGCGACGTCGGCGAGGAACCCGACGAGCTCCCACGGCAGCGGCCCGGCGAACGTGATCCGCCGCCAGCCGGGCTCGACCCGCAGCGGCGCGTCGAGACCGTCGAGGGCCGCCTCGGCGCACACCACGGTGACCTCGTCCTCGGCCTCGATGAGCACCGAGAAGCCGGCCAGCGGCGCCGCGGGACGCCAGCCCGCCGGGTACTGGCAGACCGCGAGGTGGGTCGGGTCGAGGATCGGCGAGAGGTCCGGCGCGGACACCCAGTCCACGACGTAGACCGACGCGGCCTCGGGGGCGAGCGGCGTCGACTCGACGGCGACCTCGACGCTGTCGTCGTCGGGCGCCGTCACGCGGAGGCGCGCTCGTCGATCGGGACCCACTTCTGGTCGCGCGGCCCGATGTACTCGCTGTCCGGCCGGATCAGCCGGTTGTCGGCGTGCTGCTCGGCGACGTGCGCGGTCCAGCCGGCCATCCGGGAGACGGAGAACACCGGCGTGAACAGGTCGGTCGGGATGCCGAGCGCGTGGTAGACGCTGGCGGCGAAGAAGTCGACGTTCGGGTAGAGGCCCTTGACCTCCAGCACGACCTTCTCCATGTCCGACGACATCCGGTAGTACGTCGTGTCGCCGGACAGCTCGCCGAGCTCCTGCGACAGCCGCCGCAGGTGCGTGGCGCGCGGGTCCTCGGTCTTGTAGACGCGGTGGCCGAAGCCCATCAGCTTCTTGCCGCGGTCGAGCTCGGCGCGGACGAAGTCGGTGACCCGCTCCGGGTCGCCGATCTCGACCAGCGACTTCATGACCGCCTCGTTGGCGCCGCCGTGCAGCGGGCCCTTCAGCGTGCCGATGGCCGCGACGACGGCGCTGTGCATGTCGGAGAGCGTGGCCGCGCAGACGCGGGCGGCGAACGTCGAGGCGTTCATCGTGTGGTCGGCGTGCAGCACCAGGCACTCGTCGAAGATCTCGACGGCGCGCGCGTTGGGCGCCGTGCCGGTGATCTGGAGCAGGAAGTTGCCGGCGATGCCGAGCGAGGGGTCCACCTCGGGCATCGTCGTGCCGCGCCGGGCGTGCTCGAACCGGGCGACGAGCATCGGCATCTGCGCGACCAGGCGGACGGCCTTGCGCTCGTTGGCGGCGGCGTCGTTGGAGTCGCGGTCGGGGTCGCTGTGGCCGACGAGCGAGAGCAGCGTGCGCAGCGCCTCCATCGGCGTCGCGTCGGTGATGCGCGGCACCACGTCGTCGACCAGCGACGGGAGCGCCCGCGCCTCCGCGAGCTCCGCCTCCAGCGCGGCGAGCTGGTCGCGCGTCGGGAGCGTGCCGCGCAGCAGGAGGTGGACGCACTCCTCGAACGTGATCCGCCCGGCGAGGTCGTGGATGTCGTAGCCGCGGTAGAACAGCCGCCCGGCTCGCCCGTCGATGTCCGAGATCCCCGTGGACGCCGCGACGACGTCGGCCAGGCCCTTCGCGGGCTTGTCACCCATCTCTCTTCTCGCCCCTTCCGGTCCGAGCGAGTCTACCGACGGGCTCGGTGCCCGGCGAAATGAGGTGGTGTCGGCGGCTGCCCTGCGGGGTATCGCGATTGGGAGTGCTCCGTATCCAGCCGGTCACGTCGAAGATCAGTGGAGGTCGTACCCGTGCCCACCCCGTTCCTTCGCATTGAGGACAACGGTGCCGTCTTCGACCTCAACGACGACGTCACCACGGTCGGTCGCGGCCCCGGCGTCGACATCGCGCTCGAGGACCCCACGGTGTCCCGGCTGCACGCGGAGCTCTACCGCCGCGGGCCGCACGTGTACATCGCCGACCTCGGCCTCTCCACCAACGGCACCCGCGTGAACGGCCGCCCCGTCGGCCGCCGCACGCTGCGCGACGGCGACGTCGTGTCGTTCGGCACCGCCCGGGCGCGGGTCGGCGGCATCGAGGACATGGACGACCAGGTGTCGGAGCCGACGGCCGACACGATGGAGCTGCGCCGCGTCTCCGCGCCGGACCTCACCCGCCGCGAGCTAGAGGTCCTCACCGCGCTGTGCCGGCCGGCGTTGCGGCAGGACGCGTTCGTCGCTCCGGCGTCGGCGCGCGAGATCGCCGAGGAGCTGGTCGTCACCGAGGCCGCCGTGAAGCAGCACCTGCTGCGGCTGTACCAGAAGTTCCGGATCCCGGAGGGCACCAACCGCCGGGCCAAGCTCGCCAACGAGGTCATCGCCGCGGGCGTCGTACGCCCGCTGCCCGATGCTCCGCCCGCGCCGTCGGTCCCCGCGCAGCCCACGCCTGCGAACAACGGGCACGTGGCCGCCGGCGACGCGCGGCGGGTCGGCTAGCGCCTGCCGGCACGCGACGAGGCCCCCGCCGTTCCGGCGGGGGCCTCGTCGTCGTGCGGTCCTGCGGGTGGCCGGGCGGGCCGGGCGGGCCGGGCGGGCCGGGCCGGGCCGGGGCGGGCCCGGCGCGCCGGGCCCGCCCTCCGCGCCCGGGTCGCGATATCGGCGGGGCTGGGGGGGCGGGGCGGCGGTTAGTGGAGGCAGATGTGGAACTTCTCGAGGCAGACGTTCGTGCAGAGGATCTCGAAGCCCTCGGCACACGAGTGCGACGCCTGGGCGGCGGGGGTGGCGACGGCCGCGACGGCGGCGGCGGTGAACAGGACGGCGAGGGTACGGCGCATGGCGGTCTCCGAAGGTGAGGGGATCAGGGACAGATCGTCTTGAGGCAGGGGTTCGTGACCCAGCACGGGACCGGGTCGAGGCCGGGGCACGGGTGGGTCGCCGACGCGGCGGGCGCGGCCAGCGCGAGCCCGGCGGCGAGGGCGAGGAGGGTACGGCGCAACGGCTCCTCCGAGGGGTGAGGGGCGACCGATGCTACGCCGTCGCGGCCGCCCGGCGTTCGGCGGCCTCGACGCAGTTGCGGAACAGCATCGCCACCGTCGTCGGCCCGACGCCGCCGACCCGCGGGGTGATCGCGCCGGCCACCTCCTCGCACGACTCGTCCACGTCGGGGAGCAGCCGCTTCCCCTCGTAGCGCACGCCGCCGCCGACTACCGTCACGCCGGGCGTGAGGTGCTCGGGCCGCAGGATGCCCGGAACGCCCGCCGCCGCGACGACGACGTCCGCGCGCTGGGTGTAGCGGGACCAGTCGGGGACGCCGGTGTGCACGACGGTGACGGCGGCGTTGGCGGTGGCCCGCTTCTGCGAGAGCAGCAACGCGAGCGGCCGGCCGAGGGTCGTGCCCCGCCCGAGGACG
Source organism: Mycobacteriales bacterium (assembly GCA_036382875.1). Classification (GTDB taxonomy): domain Bacteria; phylum Actinomycetota; class Actinomycetes; order BP-191; family BP-191; genus BP-191. Next base: position 14,598 of record DASVPJ010000007.1, on the reverse strand, counting down.
CAGACCTCGCGGCCGCTGACCGGGATGTCGTAGTGGGCGAGCAACGCCTCGATGCCGGCCGGCGTGCACGGCACCGGGCCGGGCAGGCCGAGGGCGAGGCGGCCCATGTTCATCGGGTGCAGGCCGTCGACGTCCTTGTCGGGGTCCATCTCCAGCAGCGCGGCCTCGAAGTCGATCTGCTTCGGCGTCGGGTGCTGGACGAGCATCGCGTCGACGGTCGGGTCGTCGTTCAGCGAACGGATCGCGGCGACCAGGTCGGCCTGGGTCGCGTCATGGCCGAGGTGAACGTGCGGCGACGTGAGGCCGAGCTCCTCGGCCTTGGCGATCTTCATGCGGATGTAGCCGGCGCTGGCCGAGTCGTCGCCGACGAGGATCGTGCCGAGCCCGGGCCGGTGGCCCCGCGCGACGAGCGCGTCGATGCGCGGGGCGAGGTCGGCGTAGACGGCCTCCGCGACGGGGCCGCCGGGGAGCAGGCGTGCGGTCATGCGGCTCACTCCACCACGGCGCCGAGCCCGCGCGCGACCTGCACCGCCTGCGCGACGTCGAGCACGGCGCCGCGCAGGTCCAGCGCGGACAGGTCGACGCCGGTCACCGTGGCGCCGCGCAGGTCCGCGCCGGACAGCCGCGCGCCGCGGAGCGTCGCGTGCGAGAGGTCGGCCGCGCGCAGGTCGCACTCGCTCAGGTCGGCGTCGGTGAGGTCGGCCTCGGCGAGGCGTACGCCGCGCAGCGAGACGCCGCGCAGGTCGGCGCCGCGCAGCCGGACGTACGACCAGTCCCCGCCCTCGACGCGCAACGGCCGCAGCTCGGCCGACTCGAACACCGAGCCGGTGAGCTTGCAGTCCACGAACGCCGCGTTCCACAACGACGTCCGCCGGAACCGGCAGCGCAGGAACGCCGTGCCCTCGTGCACCGACGAGTTCATCCGCGCGCCGGAGAAGTCGGCCTCCTCGAACGTCTCGCCGCGGGTCTCCCACTCGACGAGGTCGGCGTCAGTGAAAGAAATGCCGGGTCCCGGTGAAGAACAGCGGCACACCCGCGGCCCGCGCCGCCTCGACCACCTCGGGGTCGCGCTTCGAGCCGCCGGGCTCGACGACCGCGCGGACGCCGGCCTCGGCCAGCACCTCGAAGCCGTCGGCGAACGGGAAGAACGCGTCGCTCGCGGCGACCGCGCCCTTGGCCCGGTCGCCGGCCCGCGCGACCGCGAGGCGGGCGGCGTCGACCCGGTTGACCTGGCCCATGCCGACGCCGACCGCGGCGCCGTCGGCGGCGAGCAGGATGGCGTTGGACTTCACCGAACGGCACGCCCGCCAGGCGAACGCGAGGTCGGCCAGCACGTCGGGGTCGACCGCGAGGCCGGTCTGCTCGGCCCACGTCGCGGGGTCGTCGCCGGGCGCGTCGACCGCGTCGCGGCGCTGGACGAGCACCCCGCCGGAGACCTGCCGCCACTCGACCGGGTACGGCGCCGGGTCCGGCGCGCGCAGCACCCGGATCGACGGCTTGCGGGACAGGATCTCGACGGCGCCGTCGTCGTACGCGGGCGCGACGACGACCTCGGTGAAGATCTCCGCGACCTGCTCGGCCATCGCGACGGTGACCGGCCGGTTCACGGCGATGACGCCGCCGAACGCCGACACGGGGTCGCACGCGTGCGCCTTGCGGTGCGCCTCCTCGACGGAGGAGGCGACCGCGATGCCGCACGGGTTGGCGTGCTTGATGATCGCGACGCACGGGTCGGCGAAGTCGTACGCCGCGCGGCGCGCCGCGTCGGTGTCGACGTAGTTGTTGTACGACATCGCCTTGCCGTGGAGCTGCTCGGCCTGCGCGAGGCCGGGCGGCACGTCGGGGTCGAGGTACAGCGCGGCGGACTGGTGCGGGTTCTCGCCGTAGCGCAGCACGTCGGCGCGGGTGAGGGCGTTGCCGGCGAACGCCGGCCACTCCACGTCCGGCAGCAGCTCCTGCGCCATCCACGACGCGACGGCGACGTCGTACGACGCGGTGTGCGCGAACGCCTCCGCCGCCAGCTCGCGGCGCTGCTCCAGCGTGAACCCGCCGTCCCGCACGGCGTCCAGCACGGCGCCGTAGCGGCCAGGGTCGACGACGATCGCGACGGACTCGTGGTTCTTCGCCGCGGCCCGCACCATCGTCGGGCCGCCGATGTCTATCTGCTCGACGCACTCGTCCGGCGACGCGCCGGAGGCGACGGTGGCGCGGAACGGGTAGAGGTTCGACACGACGAGCTCGAACGGCGCGACGCCGAGCTCGGCGAGCTGCTCCTCGTGGGCGGGCAGCCGGCGGTCGGCCAGGATGCCGGCGTGCACCTTGGGGTGCAGCGTCTTCACCCGGCCGTCGAGGCACTCGGGGAAGCCGGTCACGTCCGAGACCTGCGTCACCGGCAGGCCGGCCTCGGCGATGCGCGCGGCGGTCGAGCCGGTCGACACGATCTCGACGCCGGCCTCGACCAGACCGCGGGCCAGGTCCACGAGCCCGGTCTTGTCGTACACGCTCACGAGCGCGCGGCGGATGGGGCGCTGCGTCACGGCAGGACGACCTTCCTTCCCTCGATGCGCCAGCCACCCTTGGCCAGGCGTTCCACGGTCTCGACCAGCAGCCGGCGCTCGGCCCGCTTCACGCGTTCGTGCAGCGCGGCCTCGTCGTCGTCGTCGTGCACCGGCACGGCCTCCTGCGCGATGACCGGGCCGGCGTCGAGGTCGGCGGTCGCGAAGTGCACCGTCGCGCCGGTCACCTTGACGCCGTAGGCCAGCGCGTCCCGGACGCCGTGCGCGCCGGGGAACGCGGGCAGCAGCGCGGGGTGCGTGTTGACCACCGGGAACGCCTCCACGACGCGCGGCGCGAGGATCTTCATGTAGCCGGCCAGCACGACGAGGTCGGGCTCGTACGATCGCAGCGCGGCGAGCACGGCGTCGTTGAACGCCTCCCGGTCGTCGCCGAGCGGCACCACGAACGTCGGCACGCCCGCGCGCTCGGCCCGGGCGAGCCCCTCGATGCCGGGGCGGTCGGAGCCCACGGCCACGACGTCGTACGCGCCGCCGCGGGCGTCGAGCAGGGCCTGGAGGTTGGTGCCGCTGCCCGAGACGAGGACGGCGATCCGGGCGGTCACGGGTCGGGTTCTCCTGCGGGTGCTTGCGCCGGGCGCGGCGGCGCCCAACGATAGCGCGGCGGCGGCCGCACGGTGCGGCCCCCGGATCGAGGCGAGGAGCCCGAGTGACGACGCCGCCCGACAACCCGGACCCGTGGGCGCCGGATCCCGGCCGCGCGCCGCAGTGGGAGCAGCCGCCGGGGCCGCCGCCGCCCCCACCGCCGGGCGGGCACTGGAGCCAGCCGCCGGGGGGCCAGCCGGGCCCGCCGCCGGGGTGGCCGGCGCAGCAGCCGCCGGGCTGGGGCACGCCACCGGGCGCGCCGCCGGGGTCGCCGCCCATGCCGGGCACGCCGGTCGGGCCGCCGCCGGGCTGGCCGCAGCAGGGCGTTCCGGGTGACTGGAGCGCGCCGGGCTACGGCTACTGGGGCGCGCCGAAGCGCAACGGCATGGGCACCGCCGGCCTCGTCCTCGGCATCCTCGGCCTGCTGTCGTCGCCGAGCGTCGTGTTCGGGATCATCTTCGGCCTGCTCGGCCTGATCTTCGGGCTGGTCGGCCGCGGCCGGGTGAAGCGCCGCGAGGCCGACAACTCCGGCGTCGCCACGTGGGGCGTCGTCCTCGGCGCCCTCGCGCTGGCGGCGTCGGTGCTGTTCATCGTGCTGTACGTCGTCGTCTGGACCGACGCCATTCAGGAGTGCATCGACGGCGGCCACTCGCGCGCGTACTGCGAGCAGAACACCGAGATCGGTACGGAGTGAGGCCGCGGTGAGCCCGGCGCGGGCGGTGGCGGTGCGGGCGACCGCGACGCGGGCGGCGTACGCCGCCGGCGCCGCCTGCGCGGTCGTGCTCGCCGGCGCCGTCACGCCGTGGCGGCCGGCGACGCTGTGCTTCCTGCGCGCGTCGACCGGCGTGCCGTGCCCGTTCTGCGGCACGACGACGGCGGCCGAGGCCGCGGCGCACGGCGACCTGCTCGGCGCGGTCGCCGCGAACCCGGTCACCGTGACCGCGCTCGTGCTGCTCGTGCTCGCGCCGCTGACCACCCGCCGCCTCCCACGCTCGTGGACCCCGGCGGTGTTCACTGCCGCTGTCGGGATCGCGTGGGTGTGGCAGCTCGCGCGGTACGACCTGTTGCCCGTCTAGACGAGGAGCGCGCATGACGACGACGCCGCCGGACCAGCCGGGAGACGCCGGCTACGGCCCGCCGCCCGGCTACGGGGCCCCCGGCACGCCGCCGGGCTACGGCGCACCCGGAACGCCGCCCGGCTACGGCGGCCCCGGCATGGGGGCCCCGATCCCCGCCCCGCCCGGCCAGTGGGCCGGCCCGCCGCTCGCCGAGTGGCCGCAGCGCGTCGGCGCCTCGCTGATCGACGGCCTGATCAGCGGCGTGCCGTACGTGATCCTGAGCAAGATCGGCGCGCCGGGCCTGGGCAGCTTCGTGCAGCTCGGCCTGTTCCTCTACATCCAGTACCTGCAGGGCACCACGGGCCAGTCGCCGGGCAAGAAGGTGCTGAACCTCAAGCTGCTCCGCGAGGCCGACGGCATGCCGATCGGGTTCCCGCTCGCGATCGGCCGCGGGCTGCTGCACTTCCTCGACTTCGTGTCGTGCCTGGTCGGGTTCCTGTGGCCGATCTGGGACGCGAAGAAGCAGACGTTCGCCGACAAGATCGTCGGCTCGGTCGTCATCCGCGCCTAGCGCGCACCGCCGCGGTGGCGGCGCCGGCCAGCGCCACCCACTCCGCCACCGCCAGCCCGGTCAGCGCCGGACCCGGGCCCGTCTCCGCGAGACGGCCCGGGCCGGCGGGGCCGGACGCGAGCACGCACGCCACCGCCACCGCGAGCCCGGCCACCGGGCCGCTCAGCGCCGCCCACCCGGCCGCGCGCCCGGCGGACAGACCCGGCTCGCGGCGCACCACGAACAGCCCCGCCACCACCCCCGCGAGCAGCGGCACGACCAGCGCCAGCAACGCGGGCGCGGGCGCCGCGCCACCGCCGGGCAGCACGGCGAGCAGCGGGAACGCCGGCAGCGGCCCGACGGACACGCCGGTCGGCGCGACGGACGTGCCGGTCCCGACCGCGAAGCCGGTGCCGGCCGCGAACGCGACGGCCCACACGACGGCGTTCGGCAGGTACGCGACGCAGAGCAGCGTGAGCACAAGCCCCCCGACGACGCCGGGCCGCAGCGCGTCGACGAGCGAGGACGCGCGCGAGAAGTGCCAGGCGAGCGCGGCCGCCATGACCGCGGCGCCGCCCGCGGCCAGCGTGGCGAGCGCGCCGGTGGCGGCGTAGCCGACCAGGCGTACGCGGTCCGGCAGCAGCCGCGCGTACTGGTCCCAGCCGCGCGCGCGCATCCCGCCGGCCGCGCCGGCGACGGCGGCGAGCAGGCCCGCGACGAGCAGCGCGCGCAGCGGCCCGGGCCGCGCGGCGTCGGTGCGGGCGGGGCCGGTGAGCAGCGCGGCGGCGACGGCGTACGGCACCCCGACGGCCGCGCCGAGCGCCGCCGCGACGCCCGGCGCGCGGGGTTGGAGGTCGCGCACGACCGCCGCGCCGGCGCGCAGCGCGAGGCCGAGCAGGAGCAGCGTCAACGTCAGCGGCGCGAGCCCGAACGACCCGCCGCGCACCGCCACCCGCGCGCCGTGCGCGACGAGCCAGGCCAGCGCCCCGGCCCGCAGCGCCTCCCCGGACCCGGCCCCCGAACGCGGGTCCGCGGCCCAGGCCAGCACGACGAGCGCCAGCACCGCGAGCAGCCCGGTGACGATCGCGCGCAGCGACGCGCGGAGCACCGCGACGGCGATCGCGCCCGGCGAGGGGCCGCGGCGGACGGGGCGCGCGGGCGTGCCGCGGGAGGCGGGCACTAGCGGGCGCGCACCCCGGTGCGGCCGAGCTTGCGGCCCGCGCAGACGACCTGGACCAGCAGCACGAGCCCGGCCACGACGATCCCGAACGTCCGCACCGCCGGCACGCCCGCGACGGTCGGCGCGTCGACGATCCGGTAGGCGAGCAGCAGCAGCCCGAGCACCGCGGCGAGGAACGTCTCCGCCTGCGGCGTCACCGGCACGTCGGGCTTCGGCGGGAAGCGCCGGAGCAGCGCGACCCGGCCGGCGGCGTAGACCGACAGCAGCACCGCGACGGTGGCGGTGAACCCGAGCGCCCAGCCGCGCAGCGACAGCACGCCGTCGCGGGTCTCGTACCAGGGCAGCCAGGCCGACGCGAACGCCACGACGCCGCACGCGACGACGGCGAGGTCGTCGCGGTCCAGACCGGTGCCGGTCGGCGCGCCCGTCACAACGACGCGACGACCTCGGCCATGATGCGCGCCGCCTCGCTCGGGGTCTTGCCGACGCGGACGCCGACCGCCTCGAGCGCCTCCTTCTTCGCGTCGGCCGTGCCGGACGAGCCGGAGACGATCGCGCCGGCGTGGCCCATCGTCTTGCCCTCCGGCGCGGTGAAGCCGGCGATGTAGCCGACGACCGGCTTGGTGACGTTGGCCTTGATGTGCGCCGCCGCGCGCTCCTCGGCGTCGCCGCCGATCTCGCCGATCATCACGATCGCGTCGGTGTCGGGGTCGTTCTGGAACGCGTCGAGGCAGTCGATGTGCGTCGTGCCCACGACGGGGTCGCCGCCGATGCCGACGCAGGTCGAGAACCCGATGTCGCGGAGCTCGTACATCATCTGGTACGTCAGCGTGCCCGACTTGCTGACCAGCCCGATGCGGCCCGGCTTGGTGATCGTCGCCGGGATGATGCCGAGGTTGGTCTTGCCGGGGCTGATGATGCCGGGGCAGTTAGGCCCGATGAGCCGCGTGGTGCCCTTCCGCTGGACGTACGCCCAGAACTCCGTCGTGTCGTGTACCGGGATGCCCTCGGTGATGACGACGACGACCGGCAGCTCCGCGTCGGCCGCCTCGATCACGGCGGCCTTGACGAACTTCGGCGGCACGAAGACGACCGACGCCGTGGCGCCGGTCTCCTTCACCGCCTCGGCCACCGAGTCGAACACCGGGATGCCGTCGACCTCCTGGCCACCCTTGCCCGGGGTCACGCCGGCCACGATGGTCGTGCCGCCGGCGACCATGCGCCGGGTGTGCTTGGTGCCCTCCGACCCGGTGATGCCCTGCACGAGCACCCGCGTCGTGTCGTCCACGAAGATCGCCACCGCTACATCCCCTGCTTCGCCGCGAGCTCGGCGGCGAGACGCGCCGCGCCGTCCATCGTGTCCACGCGCTGGAGGGTCGGCAGCGCGGCCTCGTCGAGGATGCGCCGGCCCTCCTCGGCGTTGTTGCCGTCGAGCCGTACGACGATCGGCTTGTCGACGCCGCCGAGCAGGCCGATCGCCTGAACGATGCCGTCGGCCACCGCGTCGCACGCCGTGATGCCGCCGAAGACGTTGACGAAGACGCTCTTCACGTCCGCGTCCGACAGCACGATCGACAGGCCGTCGGCCATCACCTGCGCCGAGGCGCCGCCGCCGATGTCGAGGAAGTTGGCCGGCCGCTGCCCGCCGAACTCCTCGCCGGCGTACGCGACCACGTCCAGCGTGCTCATGACGAGCCCGGCGCCGTTGCCGATGATGCCGACGCTGCCGTCGAGCTTCACGTAGTTGAGGTCCTTGTCCTTGGCCCGCTGCTCCAAGGGGTCGGTCGCGGCGCGGTCGACCAGCTCCTCGTGGTCGGCGTGCCGGAAGCGCGCGTTGTCGTCGAGCGTCACCTTGCCGTCGAGCGCGAGGACGCGGCCGTCCGGCGTCTTCACGAGCGGGTTGACCTCGACCAGCGTGGCGTCCTCGCGGACGAAGCAGTCCCACAGCTTCGCGACGAGCTCGCTGCCCTGGTCGAGCACGTCGGCGGGGAGGTTCGCCGCCTCGAGGATCTCGCGCGCCTTCGCGGCGTCGACGCCGTCGAGCGTGCTGACGGGGACCTTGGCGAGCGCCTCGGGCTTGGTCCGGGCGACCTCCTCGATGTCCATGCCGCCCTCGCGGGAGCACATGGCGAGGAACGTCCGGTTGGACCGGTCGAGCAGGAACGAGAAGTAGTACTCCTCGGCGATGTCGCTCGCCTCGGCCACGAGCACCCGGTGCACGGTGTGGCCCTTGATGTCCATGCCGAGGATCGCCTCGGCCTTGGCGCGCGCGTCGTCCGGGTCGTCGGCGAGCTTCACGCCGCCCGCCTTGCCGCGGCCGCCGGTCTTCACCTGCGCCTTGACGACGGTCTGGCCGCCGATCTCCTCGGCGATCGCCCGCGCCTCGTCCGGGGTCGTCGCGACCTTGCCTCGCGTGACCGGCACGCCGTGCTTGGCGAACAGGTCCCTCGCCTGGTACTCGAACAGGTCCACGCGTCCTCCGGGGGCGTCGATCGGGGCGCCGCGAAGCCTACCGGGCCTCAAGCGGTGCCCGATCCGTGCCGATTTGTGAGGTGGACGCGAAGGAGGTCGGACGTGGCAACCCGGCGGCGCGGCTTCCTGCTGCCCGGGTTCCTGCTGACCCTCCTCGCCTGCCTCGGCGTCACGGCGATCGTGCTGCACGCCAGCGGCACGCTGCCCGAGGCGGTGCCGATCCTGCGCACCGGCGCCGCGCCGCGGCGCACGAACGGCGTCACCGTCCCGCCCTCCCCGACCCGCACCGCCTCGCCGCCGGTCACGGCGGCGCCGGGCGGGACGGCGGGGCCGGGCCGGACGGCGGGGCCGGAGTGGACGGCGGGGCCGGGCCGGACGGCGGCGCCGGGGCGGACCGCCGGTCCCGTCGTGCCGACCGCGACGCCGCCCGGGACGCCGCCCGCGACCGTGCCGCCCTGCCGGGCCGGCGCGGCGACGGTGCGCGCGGTGGCCGACGCGTACGTCGACCAGGCGTCGCCCGGGAAGTCGTTCGGGACCGCCGACCGGGTCGTCGTGGCGAGCCGCGACCGCGACCGCAACGCGCGCGGGCTCGTCCGCTTCGCGCTGCCCGCGGTGCCGGAGGGCTGCACGCTGCGCGGCGCGACGTTGACGATGACGACGCCCGACCCCACCGGGCGGCGGGTCCTCGTCGCGCGCGCCGCGCGCGCCTGGTCGGAGTCGGTGACGTGGGCGACCGCGCCCGCGCCGGCCGGTGCCGCGACCGGCGCCACCGTCTCGTCGGCCACCGTGCGGTGGTCGTTGCCGGCGTCGGCCGTGTCGGCGAACGGGTTCGTGCTGTGGGACGCCGCCGAGAACGCCCGCGGCGCCGGCGCGACCACGGCGTTCGCGTCGCGCGCGTCGCGGCCGGCGACGCTGACCGTGCGCTGGGGCTAGCCCTTCAGCGCGGCGAGCAGCCGGTCGCAGTCGGCCTCGGTGTTGTAGACGTGCGGCGCGACCCGGATCGAGTCGCCGCGGATCGAGACGAAGATGCGTTCGGCCGCGAGCCGGTCGGCGAGGCCCGCGGGCAGCCCGTCGGGGAACCGCAGGCCCATCAGGTGCGGGCCGCGCAGGTGCGCGGGCGCCACGTCGAGGCCGAGGCCGCCGGCGCCGTCGGCGAGGTAGCCGGTGAGGCGTTCGATGGTCTCCGCGATGCGCGCGACCCCCCACTCGGTGAGCTGGTCGAGCGCGGCCTGCGCCATCGGGACCAGCACGAAGTTGCTGCGCTCGCCGACGTCGTAGCGGCGGGCGCCGGGCTGGTAGACGTCGCGGTAGTCGATGAGCCGGGTGAAGTCGTCGCTGGCCTCGCGGTTGATCCAGTTCGCCTCCAACGGCGTCCCCTCGCGGTGGGCGGGCGCCGCCCAGAGGTAGCCGAGGGCGTACGGGCCGAGCAGCCACTTGTAGCCCGCCGCGATCACGAAGTCCGGCCGCACCGCGTCGAGGTCGAGCGGCAGCGCGCCGAGCGACTGCGTCGCGTCCACGACGAGCGCCGCGCCGACCCGGCGCGCCGCCTCGCCCACCGCGACGAGGTCGACCAGCGTGCCGTCCGTCCAGTGCACGTGCGGGACCGCGACGACGCCGACGCGTTCGTCCAGCACGGCGAGGATCGCGGCCGTCCAGTCCTGGTCCGGCGGACGCGGCACGGTGACGACCGGGCCGGCGGCGCGCCAGCCGTAGACGTCGCTCGGGAAGTCGTCGGCGAGCATCAGCGTCGCGCGGCCGTCGAGCGGGAGGTTCGCCGCGGCGACGCCGACGCCGTACGACACGCTCGGCACGAACGCCACGCCGTCGGCGTCCGCGCCGACCAGCGCCGCGAACGTCGCGCGGAGGCGTTCGGCACCCGTGAAGAACCGGTCGGGGGTGAGCTCCCACGGCCGTTCCTTCTCGGTGACGGCGGCGAGGCCGGCGGCGGTGACCGTGCGGAGCTGCGGGCCGAGGTACGCGCAGTTGAGGTACGTGACGTCCTCGGGCAGCGAGAACAGGTGACGCTGGTCGGACAGCATGCCCCGACCCTACGTCCCGCCCCGCCGCCCCCGCCGCCCCCGCCGGATTTCGCGACCGGGTCGCGAAATCGACCAACGCCCCGTACGGGCCGCGACCGGGTCGCGAAATCAGCGGGCGGGGCCGGCGCGGCGCGGGCGGGGGCGACCCGGCCCGGCGGGGCGGCCCGGGCGGGGCGGGCGCGGGACTAGGCGGCGGCGCCGGTGCCGACGTTCGAACGGACCCAGTCGATGATCTCGCCGGTCGTCGCGCCGGGCGTGAAGATCTTCGCGACGCCCATCGCCTCCAGCTCGGGGATGTCCGCGGCCGGGATGATGCCGCCGCCGAACACCACGATGTCCGCCGCGTCGCGCTCCTTCAGCAGCTCGATCACCCGCGGGAACAGCGCCATGTGCGCGCCGGAGAGGATCGACAGGCCGATGCAGTCGGCGTCCTCCTGCACGGCGGTCTCGACGATCTGCTCGGGCGTCTGGTGCAGGCCGGTGTAGACGACCTCCATGCCCGCGTCGCGCAGCGCGCGGGCGACGACCTTGGCACCGCGGTCGTGCCCGTCGAGGCCGGGCTTCGCGACGACGACGCGGATCGGGCCGGACATGCGGGCTCCTCGGGAGTCCTTCGGGGGTACGGCGTGTCGAATGGCATGCTACCGAGCGTGTCCGACTGGCGCGCCGCGCTGCTGAGACGCTTCTCGTTCCCCGGCTACGAGCGCGTCGGCCGCAACCCCATCGCCTGGCCCGGCTACGCCCCCGCCGAGGTCGTGACGCACGCCATCGGCACGATCGGCGGCATCCGCGTGGTCGCCGCGGTGTGGGACTTCGAACGCTTCGGCGGCTCGTTCGGCGAGCTGGACGCGGACGCGTTCTGCGAGGCCGCCGAGCGGGCCGCGCGCTACGGCGAGCCGCTGGTGTCGTTCGTCCGCACCGGTGGCGTACGGCTCCAGGAGGGCATGGCCGCGCTCGTCGGGATGCCGCGCGCGCAGCTCGCGCTGCGCCGCCTGGCCGCCGCCGGCATCCCGCACGTCGCGGTCGCCGACCAGCCGACGACGGGCGGCGTGTTCATCTCGGTCGTCACCCGCGCGGACGTCCGCGCGGCGGTGCGCGGCGCGACGATCGGCTTCGCCGGGCCGCGGGTCGCGGAGGTCGTGCTGGGCCACGCGCTGCCGGACGGGTCGCACACCGCCGAGTCGGCGTACGAGGCCGGGCTTGTCGACGCGCTGCTCGCGCCGGACGAGGTGGGGCCGTGGCTGGCCCGGGCGCTGGCGGCGTTCGGCCGCGGCGGCCCGGCGCCGGACCCGCCGGCCGCGCGGGTCGAGCTGCCCGACGACGACGGCGACCTCCAGGTGGCGCGCGCCCGCGCGCAACGACCCAGCGGCGCCGACCTGCTGGACCGGCTGGTGCCGGACGGCGTGGACCTGCGCGGCGAGGACGCGTCGGTACGCGCCGTGGTCGGCATCGCCGGCGGCACGCCCGCCGTCGCCGTCGCGCTGGCCGCCGACCGCGGCGGCCGCCCCACCCCGGCCGGCTACCGGCTGGCCCGCCGCGCCGCGCACCTGGCCGGCAGCCTGGACCGGGTCCTCGTCACGCTCGTCGACACCCCCGGCGCCGAGCCCGGCGCGGAGGCCGAGGCGGGCGGCGTCGCGGCCGCGATCGCCGACACGATGGACGCCTACCTCTCCTGCCCCGCCCCCACCCTCGCCGTCGTGACGGGCGAGGGCGGCAGCGGCGGCGCGCTCGCGGCGAGCGTCGCCGACCGGGTGCTCGTGACCCCAGGCTGCTACTTCGCCGCGCTCGGCCCCGAGGCCGCCGCGGCCGCGTTGCGGACGACCCGCGAGGCGACCGCGAAGCGGCTGCGGCTGCGGCCGGTCGACCTGCTGACGCTGGGGTTCGCGGACGAGGCGACGCCGGAGCCGGACGACGCGGCGTTCGCGCCGTACGTCGCCGCGCGGGCCGCGCAGCTCGCCACGCTGGATCCGGCCGAACGCCGTGCCGCCCGCGAGCGGCGCTGGTCGACCCGGCTGCCGGGGACGCTGACGTGAACGACCCGATCGTCCCGGTCGGCGGCGGCGTCCCGGTCGACCCGGAGACCGGGGAGCGGTACGGCTACCTGCCGCGCAAGGCGGCCAGCCGGAAGCTCGTCATCCGCGCCCAGCTCGGGCTGCCGTGGGTGCTCGGCGCGCTCGCCGCGGCCGGGCTGCTGCTGGTGGCCGGGCTGGCGTTCCTGCTGTCCCGGCCCGGCGAGCCGGGCGGCGGCTACGCCAGCCAGGGACCGTTGAAGGCCTACCCCGAGCAGGCGGTGGCGCCGCTGCGCGACCGGTCCGGCTGGCTGGACCGGCGGACCGGGCTCGCCGCGGTCGCCGGCCCGGTGTCGTTCTGCCCGGCCGACGGCGGCTGGGTCGGACCGAACGGCGAGCGCTACGACGCCGACGGGCGGTCCGAGTCGGGCACCGGCCTGGCGCTGTGGGCGGTGCGCGCCGCGGGCGGCAAGGTCTACGTGGACCGCGCCCGCTCGACCCGGGTGAGCGGCGCGGCCGAGCCGCTGCCGCCGTGCCCGGACCCGTGGGAGGTCACCGAGCCTCCGCCCGCGGACGGGCTCTAGGGCGTAGCGTCCGGTTCGTGTCCCTTCGCCGGGTCGTGCGGGGCGCCGCGATCGAGGCGGCGTGGACCGCGACGCACCTCGCGCTGTACCCGCTCGGCATCGCGCGCGAGCACGTTCCCGAACGCCGCGCGGCCCGCACCCTCGACGACCTGACGCCGGTGCAGCGCGGCCTCGTGCTGGGCGACGCCAGCGCGGCGAGCACCCCGATCGTGCTGGTGCACGGGTGGGTCGACAACCGGTCGATCTTCACGCTGCTGCGCCGCCAGCTCTCGCGGCGCGGGTTCACCCACGTGGTGACGTTGAACTACTCGGTCCTCACCCACGACGTGCACCGGGCCGCGGGGCGGCTCGCGTCGCTGGTCGAGGAGCTGTGCGCCGCGACCGGCCACGACCGGGTGCACGTCGTCGGGCACAGCATGGGCGGGCTCGTCGCGCGCTACTACGCGCAGTGCCTCGGCGGCGACGACCGGGTGCACACGCTCGTCACGCTCGGCACGCCGCACGCGGGGACGCACGCGGCGCGGCTGTTCGTCGGCCGCGCGCTGGCCCAGCTCCGGCCGGGCTCCCGGCTGATGCAGGAGCTCGCGGAGCCGGCGCCCGGCTGCCGGACGAGGTTCGTGGCGTACTGGAGCGACATCGACCACGTCGTCGTGCCGAACGAGTCGGCCCGGCTCGACCACCCGGACCTCGACGCGCGCGAGGTCTGCGTGCGCGGTGTGGGGCACAGCTCGCTGCCCATCGACGGGCGCGTCGTGCACGAGATCGCCACGACACTGGCCCGCCTCGAAAACTCCGGTGACAGCGCCCCTACGATCGCGACATGGCCGGCGAACGCTTAGGACCCCTCTCCTACGACGTCACCGCCCCGACGGGCGAGGTCAGCGCGCAGCGGGCGGTCGTGCTCGGCGGCGCGACGATCGTCGCGCTGATGGCGCTGTCGCTCTTCGGTGGCTGGATCGTGCTCGGCATCGTGGCCGAGGCGTCGGTCGTCGTGCTGGGCGCGCCGTTGCTCATCGTGGGCGGCGCCGTCGCGGTGGCGCTCTACGCGTCGCGCGACTCGGTGCGCCGCACCAAGCGCAACGCGCTGCTCGCGGTGGGCGCGCTCGCGCTGCTGTCGGCGCTGTTCACCAACCGCATCCTCGACGACGTGAAGCCGGCGCTGCCGCAGATCCGCAAGGCGGTGGACGACGTGCGGCTGCCGCCGGGGTACCGGCTAGTGGACGAGAAGCCGTTCGGCGACCGGCTCTGCCGGCGCGGCTGCCCCGGCTTCGAACGCCTCTACGAGACGCCCGCGGCCGACAAGGACCCGGTCGCGACGATGATCCTGGCGATGTTCGACCAGGGCTGGGAGCCGGGCACCGACGGCGACCCGAAGCTCGCCACCGTCGCGGTGCGCGGGACGTTGATGGCGCACCTGTCGCCCCTCGACGGCGGCGGCGTCGAGATGCGGGTGTCGCGCCGCTAGCCCCGCCGCCGCCCCCCGGCGGTGAGCGTTTCCTGCAGCGAACCGTCACCAGGTCGACTTCGCTGCAGGAAACGCTCACCCGG